>DATNRC010000671.1:0-13702 GCA_036703705.1 Candidatus Obscuribacterales bacterium | reverse complement strand
TACGTATAAAAGCTCATGGTTGTTTCCCCCCTTCTCCAGCTATTTCCACAAATGCATGACGGTGCAAGAACGCCAGGGACGCCAGTTTTCTGCCACCGCCAAAACCTCCTTCGCGGCCGTCGAACCGCTCATCATGTGTGACGAGAGCCTGGTAGCAGCTGTCCGGGTCATCATCTCTCCTTCGAAGTCTACAGCGCCCCACGCGTCCAGGGAAATCGTAGAGTCATTGTCAAACGGATTGAACTGGCGAATACACTTTGCACGACCGCCCCTAGATACACGCCAGAAAGCTCAGTGATCATGACGGTGATGAAGATCCGGCCAGTGAGGATGAGCGTGGCTCATTGGTTCGTGCTCATGCCAGTGCGTATGAGTAAGGGAAGCTGGCTGTCCCTCATGCGTATGGTTGTGGTGGCCGTCATCGTGCCTGTGCATGTGCGTATGCGCCATGTGCTCGTGGCTGTGGTCGTGTGAATGCGCATCACGCAACAGCGCTGTCAGTGCGCCTGCCAGCACGATGCCTGCAGAAAGCTGCACAAGCGAAAGCGTTTCGTGCAAGATTAATCCGGAGAAAACTACACCCCAGAATGGCGAAGTGGCAAACAAAATCTGCGACCTTGCCGCGCCCATTCCTTGAGCAGCCATTATGTAAAGCGTGAGACTGAGACCATAACAGATCGCGCCTACCAGCAGCCCAGCCGCGATAAGCGAGATTGAAATCGTCTGGGGCTGGATTAAGAATCCTACGCAAAAGTTAATGGTGCCGGCGACAATTCCCTTGAGCAACGTAATTCGGGCCGGGCTGATGCCATCTATCAGAGCCGTCACGTTGTTATCGAGCGCCCAGAAAAAGCAGGCCGCAGCCACAAACGAGCCTGCGGCAATGCCGGAAACACCCTCGCCCACCGAAAGAAGAATCGCCGCAAAAGTCGCGCCCATGACGGCAATCCAGCCCAACCGCCCTAAATGCTCGCGAAACAATAGAGACGCTAATAAGGACGTAAAAATTGCCTCCAGTGACAGCCACATCGAGACCGAAGAAGCCGATGCCGCCTTGAGTCCGAACAGCAGGCAAACGGGGGCGGCTATACCTCCTGACATAAGCGCAATCGCCAGCCGCTTGATATTAGACGGCGTGAGATTGCCCGCATCGGCGCCCGCATTCTTGTTTCCCTTCGTTTTTACGAGCAGCGGCGCCACGCCAATCGCCGCACCAAGGTAAAACAAGCCTGCCAATTGCAACGGTCCAATCGAGCCAAGCAATGGTTTGGCAACAGGTGAAGCCAAGCCGAAAAGCATTGCCGAAACTAGAGCTAAGATGACGTATACCATTTGCTCGCAGTCTATCATGGTTTTGGCCCGAGTCCATCCACGCCACAACTCAGCAATGATGACGTTTCGATCAGCTGCAACGAGCGCCAATCATTAATGGGTCGTTTGTGCCCTTTGCTTTTTTCTCGTCAGATAAAATAGCCGCCGCCTCCGACTTGATTGTTCTTCAGGAACAAGCCTGGCGGCGAATCTAAATCAGTCAAACGGGTAGAATGAATTTGGATACAGATGGAGTCTATAGCATGAACGTCAACGGATTGATTCGACGCGGCACTCCAGCCCTCACCATATTTGGTATCATCACGGCATTACAGTGCGCACCATCGTTTGCAGCCCAACCCTCACAGGCATTAGTGAATATCCGATCGGGTTCGCCGCACCAGGGAGGCGCACCATTGCTGTCCCTATCGCACTCCATGACAAAGACAGCCGCCAAGCCGGCAGCAGGTTCTTCAATGCCAAAAGAGTTTAGCGGCAAGGTGTCGTGGTACGGTCAACCATTTCACGGGCGAAAGACGGCTTCCGGCGAAATCTTCGATATGTACAAGTGTTCGGCGGCTCATCTCAAATTGCCGTTCTTCACCAAAGTTTTGGTAGAAGATCCGCGCACCGGCAATACCGTCATCGTAAAAGTCAACGATAGAGGTCCGTACGCCCGCGACAGGGTTATGGATCTTTCGCGGGAAGCGGCGCGCAGAGTGGGCATTCTTTTGCGAGGCGTGGCCTACGTCGATTGTCTCGTCCTTGATCATGACGATGATGCAAACACCAACGCCAATCCAAAAAGCGATACCTGATCGCCCTTAGCGATCAACTTTGGGTTCCGCGGCGCCCTGAGCGTCAACCTTGAGTTCCTCATCGCCTTGACCTTCTTCAGCGATGGCTTAAATCCGCTATTGATTCTGTGACTGCGACGCTTCGTTTGCGCTTTCAATTTGGCGAGCTCTGCGGTCGAGGGGAATTGCATCTTGAGCTCTGCCCATGTCTTTAAGAAGCCGCGCGTAGTTTCTCAAGACAGCTGCTACGAGCGGGCTGTCAGCGCCAAACGTTTTCTCGCGCAGCTCCAGGGCGCGCTTGTACAGTGATTCAGCCTCTGCATACTTGCCCTGCTCTCGATAAAGCCTGGCCAGATTATTGAGATCGGTGGCAAGGTCGGCGGGGTTGGTGCTGACATTGCGCTCTGCAATTGTAATCGCTTCATGCATTTTCGATTCGGCTTTATCGTCGCTGCCGCCCTGGCGATATATGATGGCCAGATCATTCAGATCTTTCGCTACTTCAGAATGGCTGTCGCCGAGTACTTCCTTGTGTATCTCCATCGCTTGATTGAGGAAATTCTCAGCATCCTCAAGCTTGCCTTGATTCACATAAAGCTGTTTGAGGTTGTTGAGGCAGAATGCCACCAACAACCCTTTATCTCCTTCGGACTTCTTAGCCAGATCCAAAGCACGTTCCAGCAACTGCTTCGCTTTTTCAAATTCGCCCTTAGTGTCGTATATGGTGGCCATATCCGTAAGAGTGTCGATCATTTCCGCAGGCTTGGTCGCTGAGCTCTTCTCTCGCATCTGCAAGACGCGCTCGCATATCGGCAACGCTTCGTCTAGTTTTCCTTGCTCGCGCAATACCATAGCAAGATTGCTCAGAGCCGCAATGAGATTTTTCTCCGGCGACTTGGCATCGCTCTCCACAATCTTAAGAGCTCTTTCCAGCAAGGGCTGCGCTTCTTCAAATCTTCCCTGCTCCCTGTAGACACGCGCGAGATTGGTCAGGCTCGACGCCACCTCCGGATTATTCGGACCGGAAGCGCGTTCGCGCAACGACAGAGCTTTGACGTACAACGCCTCAGCAGCCTTATATTTCTCTTGCTCCCTGTAAACAACGGCAAGATTGTTGAGCGCCACTGCGGTTTCTAAATCATTCTTACTTGCCTCAAGTATGGTCACGATGCGTGACAAAGCCTGCTCAGCTTTTGGAAATTCTTTTCGGTCGCTGTAGATCTTTGCAAGAACATTGAGATGCGGCGTCAACGCCTCACTCTGGGCGCCTTTTGCCTTTTCGATAATGGCTACGGCGCGGACAAACAATTGCTCCGCTTGTTGCACTTTTCCCTGCCGGTAGTAAAGTTTGGCAAGATTGCTGAGAGGCGCGACCAGCGATTCATCCTCGCTCGACGTTGCCTTCTCTTTGGCCTCCAAAGCCTTCCTGTACAGCGCCTCCGCTTCGCCGTCATTTTTCTGCGATTCCATGGCGAGCGCCAGGTCATTGAGCGTTACGCCCAGGCTTTTCCCGTCCAATTTCGAACTTTCGCATTCCTGAAGAGCAGCCCTGAAGCTCTGCTCGGCATCCTTAAATCGCCCTTCTCGGTATGCTTTCTCACCTTCGCCGATAAGGTCAGACCACTTTTGCTGATCCGCAAGAACGGAAGGGTGCGCGCCAAAGAATGCCGCCAGCGCAAGAACTATAAGCAGTGATTTTCTGTCCATTCAACTCAGTCCCGGTCGGCACATCGCCGATGTGCTTCAATGATTCAACACTTTAGCCATGTGAAAGAACGAAATCATTGGAGAAATCTTCCCTGCCTTGGTCACCGCAAAAGTCGCCACCGATAAGTAAGTTCCCCCCTTTAGAAAAGTTTCGTTGTCAGGATCCGCCTGCATTGGCCCGTCAAGCAAATGATCGCCGTCCCGTTGCCTGCAATCATTCCTTCTTGAAGCCTAACTCTTTCGCCTTTTGCTCGTCGGTGCTGGCATTTTTAGCATCACCCATGTCTTTATAGGTTTGCGCGCGATTGTAATACGCCTCTCCCAGCTTGGGATTGAGCGTGAGCGCTTTGTTGAAATCTTCTATCGCGAGCTTGAACTGCTTCAAATGGCGGCGCGCCACTCCTCGCGTGTCATAAGCGGCAGCCAGGTGCGGCGCCAGGTCAATTGCTTTCGTGCTGTCGTCCAAAGCTTTGTCGTACTCACCGAGGTCGTTATAGACAGCGGCACGATTATTGAGCGCAGCCGCACATTTAGGATCGAGGCTCAACGCCTTATTGCAATCCTGCAGCGCCTCTGCGAACTCCTTGTGCCGTCCGTATACCCACGCGCGATTGACATAGGCAATCACGAAATTGGGCGAAATCTCGATCAGCTTTGTCAAATCGTCCACCGCCTTTTTGTGCTGCCCGATTGTTTCAAAGGCGATGCTCCTGTTGAGCAGCGCATTGATGCTCTTTGGATTGATCTCGATCGCTTTGTTGTAGGCTTCGATGGCCTCGGCGTGCTTGCCGTCTTTGCTCAGATCGTTGCCTCGCTCGCAATGCTCCTCTTCAGGACTCGGCGCGCCCACCTCCGGTTCCGTCACGCATTTCCAGCGATTGTTGTCGCGCTCGAACAAATAGTTCTTCACTTTGGCTGTTTGCACGCCAACTCCATGCGGCTCTTCATGGGCGGTAATCACTGCATGTTTGAACCCGGCCAGGCCGGCGTCAAGCTTGAAGTACGACCAGATCTCGTCAACTTCCTTCTTGAGCGCCTCTTTGTCGCCGAGCTCACATTCTGTTTGATAGCTCAACAACAGCGCCTGATCGCCATCAGCGAATATAAGCGGGCCGACAAAATAAAGCTTGATTTTTCTGCCTGATGGAAGCGTTTTCACTGTATAGCGCGGCTGATGCGTCGATATGCGCATTTTCAAAGCCGGCAAGGGAACGACAGGAGCGCGCGGCACTGCAAAAGCGGGAAGCGCCGGAACGGCAAATGCAAAAGCGCAAGCTAAACCAGCGACTGAAAATGCATTCCGCCAAATCTTGAGAGGGCTTCTCCAAATCACCATTAGCTTTGTTTCTTTCTGCTCCTGTATCGTTTTTGTTTTTGCGCCAGGTAGTCTGGTTCTCTCAATTGTTTGCCGATTTGAAAAGTATTGAACCGGCAAGCGTCAGAGCAAAACTTTGCTTTGGAAGTAGCAACAAAGAAATCTTCGCATCTTTGAATTCCTTTGGCTGCGTGAGTTTGCACTTCTTTCAAAAGCTCAATCTCACTGAGCCATTTTGCCTCCATCTCCGGCTTGAGAGCACTGACCCGGGCTTCGGGATAAGCTCCTTGCTTGACCAGCCCTTCACAACGAGCCACCGAAAGTTGTGAGCCGCTTTGTATAGAGTCTCCAAGAAACTGCGCACATTGGACGATCAAAGTATCTCTTATTGATCTTAATATGTCCGCGTCTGAATTGCCCCGTGGCCGCGCCCTGAAAACAGGCAACTTTTCCATTTCATCACCTGATTTCTGGAGGTCAGCCTCCGGCGTCATTGAAATTTGCTTGAGGTCGGGCTCCGGCGTCATCGAAATTTTGAGGTCAGGCTCCGGCGTCATTGAAATTTGCTTGAGGTCGAGCTCCGGCGTCATCGAAAGCTGGAGGTCAGGGTCCAGCGTCATCGAAATTTGCTTGAGCTCGTCGTCGAACCAGCGATATTCAATGGGCTCGCCGAAATGCAAATGAGTCAATTGCTCTCTCATGAAATCAAGCGCTCGCAAGAAGTCAGCGATGTCTTGCTGTTTGACATTCGGGGACCTGCCGACAAGAGCGCAAAGCCAATTCCGTGCATCGTCCTGCGATTGCCAGTCCGTTGCCTCATTTAAAACCGCTATCCAGTTCAGAGCCACGATTGGGCGGTTCTCCAGAGCATGAGTTCACAGGCTGTTGACTACAACGATTGAGCGTGGTAACGTTACCACGGACGATCGTTGAAGAATCAATATACACCTATCTGAGCGACCTGACAAATGATGTTGGGTCGCGGGCGGAGCCATGCAATACAAAACAAATCTTTTGGGACCGGTTGTTCCCATTTACCTGACCCTGACGATAAGCGCCTTCATTGGCATCGTTGACGTTTGCCTCGCCGGCCGAATTGGTGAAAACGTGCAGGCGGGTGTCGGCTTGGCCGATCAGTTCTTATTTTTTGCCGCCTTGCTCGGCATGGGATTGAGCAGCGGCGTTGCTTCGTGCGTTGCCCGCGCAATCGGCGCCCGGCAATACGATTTAGCGCGCCAATATATAAAGGAAGGCATCCTGCTTTCCGCCTTTTTGGGCATGCTCTCGGCTCTCATCGCCACGACCGTCGCGCCTCTAATTCTGCCGCTGTTCTCATCCTCTGCCATCAGTCTTCCGGCATCGCATTATCTGTTGCTCTGCGCACCAGGCAATCTGCCATATTCGATCGTCATCTGCCAGACTGCCGCTTTGAGAGCAATCGGCTCGGCACGCCTTGGCGTTTTTCAATGGCTGATCATCACGGCGACCAGCACTCTTCCGCCGTTGATCGCCGGGCACTTCTTCCCCGACACAAAGGCATGCACTCTCGAAATCATCGCTGTCTCTTGGGATGTCGGAGCGTTCGTGGGAGCCGCGGCAGGGGCGTACTTCCTGAAGGCAGGTCTGAGTTCTTTCGAGGCCGATTTCGGCCCCAGCGATTTGCTTTTTACGAACGCCAGAAGGCGAATGCGCGAATTGGTAATGATTGGACTGCCTGTGGCGGCGACCGAAGCATGCTGGATATTGTCGAACTTTCTCATCTACGGATTGCTCGGCAGCATGGACTCCGCTGCCAATGCGCAGGCCGCCTGGACGATTCGTTTGAAAGTGGACGAGATTGCCTGCACTACACCACTGCTTGCGCTCAGCCTGACTGCACAAACGATTTGCGGACATAAAATCGGAGCGAAAGATCTCGACGGCGCTCGCAAGGCGACACAATCGATTGTCTTGTGTTCGTTGCTGTTGATGACCGTCGTCGCGTCGGCAATCGCTCTTTTGGCCGACCCCATAGCACGCAGTTTGTCCACATCAACAACAACCATCACACTAACGAAGCCGCTGTTGTATGCTTCGCTGTCCATTCTGCCCATGATGAGTGTTTACATGACAATCTTCGGAGCGCTGGAAGGCGCGGGATATACACGCATGCCCATGCTCGCCATAATTGGCGGGTTGTTCGGCATTCGCTTTCCCCTCGCCTGGTTGCTGTCCGGCACCCTCGGTCAAGGCATGACAGGAATCATTACGGCGGTCTGCTTGTCGCACGCTGCTGTGCTTGTGGCAGCGATCGCGCTTTATAAACAGCGGAGCTGGGAGCACTGGCATGCTGAGCATGTGCCTGCATCTTGAAATCGCTCATACCAACCGCGCAATGTGCATACGATGCCGAAGCGTGGAACAGCAAAAAGACGGAAGGCGAGCTGAGGCTCGCCCAGGCGCCATCATATTTGGTGCGCGACGATCTGCGTTTTCAATGCATGGGCGTCCGCTTAGCCGGCACCGTATTTAGAGCCAGCAGTTTGCGGGCACGACATTCCTCGAGCGCGGTGTTTTGCAAGGAAGCATTAAGGCGGATGGACTTATTTTGGATGAATCTTATAATGTTATAGCTTTCCCCGGCGTCGCCAAGAGGATCTGCCGAGCCTCGGCCCGGATCAGGGCGCAGCGGAAAGCGGATGCCCATGTTGATGCTCTCAATGTCAAGGCTTTAATGGCGGAAATACACAGCAATCTGACTATCAACGAATTGCTCAAATTGGCGGCGGACAACCACCATAAGCGCATCACGCTGTCCGACGAGGAGCGCAAGCAGGTAATTGACCTTCTCAAAGCGAGAGGCGCAGAAGAGCTGGAGTATGGGCAAGAAGTCGAGTACGACACCGTTCGCCTGGTGAGACGAGTCACAGGGGCTGTGGGTGTGTATTTCAGCTGACGCTTCCTCATCGCGGCGCCAATTGCACTAAGATGCCACAAGACGGCTGTAACTGCGCGTTACATGAGACAAGACATCGGGCGCCCAATCAGCGATAATTTGCCTCTCACCCTACACAGAACTGAGGCTTTCAGTTATGGCACGTGTCGTTCTCGGCATGATTGGATTTGGCACCGTCGGTTCGGGCGTCGTCGAGCTCTTGCGCCAGGAAAAGCATCTCACTCTCAAGAAAATTGCCGTCAAAGAACCTTCCAAGGTGCGCGGCACCGTAACCGATTGCCCTCTCACAACCAATGTCAACGAGCTCATCGACGATCCGGAGATCGAGATACTCGTTGAGGTAATGGGGGGCGAACAACCAACGCTTTCGTACCTCGAACAGGCCATAAAAAAGCGCAAGCACATCGTCACCGCCAATAAAGAGGTGCTGGCCAAGCACGGTCCTCATCTGTTTGAGATGGCTAAAGAAAACGGCGTCGCCATATTCTTCGAAGCCTCAGTGGCGGGCGGCGTGCCGCTGCTTTCGACAATCCATAAAGGACTCGAGGCCAACGACATTTCATCGGTTTCCGGCATTTTGAATGGAACAACGAATTTCATCCTTTCCAGCATGGAAGAGCGCGGTCTCAGTTTTGACGAAGCGCTTGCGGAAGCGCAGAGATTGGGATTTGCAGAAGCGGATCCGACCAATGACGTCGACGGCTTCGATGTCGCATACAAACTTGCCATCCTCTCGGCGCTTGCCCACCGGCGGTTTGTAAAACCCGATTCTATCTATAAGGAAGGTATTCGCAATATTTCGCCGGAGGACATCGAGCTTGCCCGGCAGTTTGGGTATCGCATAAAACTGGTCGGCACCACCCGCAGTACCGCCAACGGCCAGAGGGGGCTGGACGTGCGCGTTCACCCCACGCTCGTCCCGCTGACACATCCTCTGGCGGCCGTTTCGGGATCCAACAACGGCATTCTCGTCAAAGGCCACGCCGTAGGAGAAATTATCCTGGTGGGACCCGGCGCCGGCAAATTGCCGACGGCATCCGCGGTCGTCGGCGACATCATCAATCTCGCCAGCGCCCTGCAATTGCCGGATTTTGCCACTTATTTCCAGCCCGAGATCAGCCCCGGCTGGATTGATTCAGGACCGCCTGAGGACTGGACATGTCCTTATTATCTGCGGCTCGTAGTGTCCGACACGCCCGGCGTAATCGGCCGCATCGGCACCATATTTGGTGAACACAGGGTAAGCATACAGAGTATCATCCAGAGAGGAGTCGAAGGCTCAACCGCAACCGTTGTCATTCTCACACACGACGTCTCGGGCAGGAGCATGAGCCAGGCGCTGGCAGAACTCAAGGCCTGCGATTTCCTCGTCAAACTCGGCAATGCAATCCGCATCTATAAGGGCAGCTAAAATGAGCACCACCGCAACCAGTAAACCTTGCCTGATCGACAAATACCGGGACTTTCTTCCGGTAAGCGATCTGACACCCGTGCTCACTCTCGGTGAAGGCGATACTCCGCTCGTCAATGCAACGAAGCTGCCTCAGCGGCTTGGCTTTCCCAAACTGGAGCTTTATTTCAAGCTGGAGGGATTGAATCCCACCGGCAGTTTCAAGGACCGCGGCATGACACTGGCCATGTCGAAGGCGCTGGAAGCCAAGGCGAGGGCTGTGATTTGTGCCTCAACAGGTAATACCAGTGCTTCCGCTGCCGCTTTTGCCGCCAAGGCAGGACTTGCGTGCTATGTCCTTCTCCCCCACGGTTATGTCGCCCTGGGCAAAGTGGCACAAGCCATACACTACGGGGCCAGGATGATTCAAGTGAAAGGGAATTTCGACAAGGCTCTGGAGTTGGTGCGAGCGCTGGGCGAAAGCGAAAACATCACCATCGTCAACTCCATCAATCCTTACAGGATCGAAGGTCAAAAGACAGCTGCATTCGAGGTGGTGGAGCAATTGGACCGGGCGCCGGACGTACTGTGCATTCCGGTGGGCAACGCGGGGAACATTTGCGCATACTGGCGCGGCTTCAAACAATTTCATCAGCGCGGGCGGGCTGAATCCACGCCGCGCATGCATGGATTTGAAGCAGCCGGTGCAGCAGCGATCGTGCGCGGCTACCCAATTCCGCAACCGGAGACGATCGCCACGGCCATACGCATCGGCAATCCGGCAAGCTGGAAAGAAGCTGAACAGGCCGTCCAGGAATCAAACGGCAAAATGGATTCCGTCACCGACGATGAGATACTTGATGCCTACAAAATGCTCGGCACAACGGAAGGCATTTTTTGCGAGCCCTCAAGCGCCGCAAGCGTAGCCGGACTGATTAAGCATCTTTCCCTGGGTATTGTAGAGCCGGACGCCCTTGTCACCTGCGTTCTTACAGGCAACGGTCTGAAAGACCCGGAGACGCCGCAAAAAGTGAACGCCGTGGATTCGACACCTGTGGAGGCTGAGCTGCGCGCGCTCAAAGAGGTAATGGCGCTCACATGAAAGCTGTCGAGGAAAAGAGGGTGGAGCACAAGCACAACAGCGATGCGACGAGCAATCCCTGCCGCCGGCTGACAATCAGCGTGCCCGGCAGCACAACCAATCTCGGCCCGGGATTCGATTCGCTCGGACTGGCACTTTCCATATACAGCCGCTTTACGTTTCAAGTGCTGGAGTCTGATGAGCCAACCATCCCGCGCATAACTCTTTTGAGAGGGGCGGAAGGGCTTTCGACAGGCGAGGACAACCTCGTCTTCCGGGTTTTGCAAGAAGCTCTGACCGGCAATGAGGCATTGCTGGCACGCCTGCGCCTGACCATCGAGACGGATATTCCACTGGCAAGAGGACTGGGCAGCTCCAGCACCGCTATTCTGAGCGCTCTCTGGGCAAGCCGCATGCTCACGGGCGGCGAGCCTTCCCGGCAAGAGGTGCTGACGGAGGCAGCGGGCATTGAAGGGCATCCGGACAATGTCGCTGCCAGCCTTCTCGGAGGACTGATTGTCTCCGCTCCGAGCCGCAACGGCAGACGAGCGCTTACGCAACGGCTCGCATGGCCTGAGAAATGGCGCACGCTTGTTGTTGTTCCCGGTTATGGATTGTCGACCGAAATGGCACGCCGGGCCTTGCCTAAGATTGTTCCCTTAAAAGAGGCCGTAGCCAATGTTCAGCGGACGGCCCTTCTCGTCGCTGCTATCGCCAATGCCGACGATGAAGCGCTGGCAGAGGCCCTTGAAGATCGACTGCACGAGCCTTATCGCTCGCACCTTGTGCCTGAGCTGAGCGATCTCAAACGGCAGTTGAAATACAAGTCGGCTCTGGGCTGCGTCTTGAGCGGGGCGGGATCGTCCATCCTCGTCATAGTCGACGACTATCACAAACGCGACATCCTCTCTTTCTTGAACTCCTGGGCAGCCGCCCAGGCTCACGCGCCGGCTGTTCTCGATCTTTCAGTAGACATGCAGGGCTTGAGGGCCGGGTATGACGACATCGGCTGAACATTCCCGACACTCGCCGAAGCCGGTCACAGCTTCACCACTGGTGGTGCTGAAGTTCGGCGGCACATCGGTTAAGAATCTGGGCCGCATACAGCATGTTGCCGATATCATCAAGAAACACCTCGCGCATGCCAAAGTAGTGGTTGTGGTCTCAGCCATGGGCGACACTACCGACTACCTGTTGAAATTGGCGCATCAGTTGACGAAAAATCCGGATCAGCGTGAGCTTGATTCATTGCTCTCCACCGGCGAGCATATTTCTATTACGCTATTGGCCATGATGCTGCGTGCAAACGGCGTGAAGGCGCGCTCCTTCACCGCCTATCAAATCGGCATATACACTGAGGGCATTCACAGCAAAGCCCGTATAGTGAACATCCAGACCGACCATATAGCGGAAGCCTTGAAGGAAAATGATGTCCTCGTTGTCGCCGGGTTTCAAGGCATCACCAGTGATGGTGCGATTACGACACTCGGTCGCGGCGGCTCCGATACAACTGCTGTCGCACTGGCAGCCGCTTCCGGAGCGGATATCTGTGATATTTACACGGACGTCGATGGCATCTACACGGCTGATCCAAATCTAATTGAGAACGCCCGGCTGCTTGCGCGCATCTCATATGAAGAAGTAGTTGAGATGGCTCGCCTGGGCGCCCAGGTCATTCATCCGCGAGCTGTCGGGCTGGCCAGGCAGTATGGCGTCGTTTTGCGCGTGCGGAATACATTCAAGCCCGAGCACCCGGGAACCATTATTGATGGAGGCAAGGACGTGGAAATCTATCGCACCATAAGCGGTGTCGCCATAGACACCGACCAGGCTAGTGTGGCCATTATGGATGTTCCCGACAAGCCTGGCATCGCCGGGCAAGTCATGGCAGCGCTGGCTAAGAAAAACATCGTCATCGACATGATCATGCAGGCGTTTCATCCGATCGTCGGCCACAACAACATCACATTCACCGTCCACAAATCCGATCTGGATCAAACAATTGCTGTGCTGGAAGAACTTAAGAGCAAGCTGGCAGCTAAAGACGTCGTCGCCGATCCCGACTGCGCAAAAGTAAGCCTCATAGGAGCAGGCATGGCGGGCCAACCCGGCATTGCCGCCAAGCTGTTCAGCACTCTGGGCGAAGCGAACATCAACATCAAAATGATTGCCACCAGCGAAATGAAAATCACCTGCGTCGTCGCCCGCGAGCACGCCGAGAAAGCAGCGAAGCTCATTCACGATGCCTTCGAACTGGGCGAGGAAGGAGCTTAGCGGCAAGGGTCATCTACCACGTGATCAAGTGATGAAATCGCGTCCAAGTGTATCCAGCTACCACGATCACGGCTCAACCATCGCCCCAAACTCGGAGAATATGCCCGGAAGAGGGTCAAATTCAATCCACTCGGAGCATGTAGATAGTATCCAGCATACTGAAAATCAGCATCAACGCCGCCTTGAAGTTTTGTTTTTTGACCATAAGGATCGTACTGGTATTGAGCTACGATGTTGCCCCCGCTAACCGTGACTTCTCTTACAGAGCCGGGGAATTCATCCTGGGTAAAGAAATAAGGTGTGGAGGCGATCAATTCTCCACTGTCGAAAAGGGTTCTAGTGACGGCACCAGTCGCATCTCTCTCTTCGCACCTCTCAGTCGCACACCAAACAAATTGTTTCGTCGAAGTCGCCGCAAAATTCGTGTACTCAACGATTTTAACGCATCTGTCGAGCCCATCATAAATAAATTCCGTGAAGTCACCGAAGTAATTGCTCGGATAGAGAATTCGATAAAGTCTGTTCTGTGCATCCCAAAGATAAGCATTAGTGCCGTCCGAGGTCATGTTCCCATGTGCGTCAAAAGTCAATTGCTTGCCACTAGGGCCGGTGACGGTCAGCTGATGACTATTTACGACTGTGTTGTTGAGCCCGTCGGTCGCGGAGACCTTCGCCTGGCTTGTGCCGGTGGGCAGGGCCGCATTGGCTTGGAATTGCTGGCTCCATGGCAGGGTGGCAGCAGCCGAGTTGGTTGCGCTCACTCCGATTGCTTGTAGAGCAGAAGTTCCGTTGATAGCCGAAGCGAGTCCGGCGGCGATGCTCGTGAGCGTATCACCTGATTGGACGACGTAATTCACGGCCGTTTGTCCGCCGGAGAGCGCTGGATGTTTTA
>DATNRC010000670.1:0-4996 GCA_036703705.1 Candidatus Obscuribacterales bacterium | reverse complement strand
CCGCCTATGGCGCTCTTTTTGCCGATCAGCGCATTGAGGACAAAACCCATGACGAAGGCAGCAAGCATCGCCACTATGACAAGTCCCAGATTGGCGCCCCGTCCAAAACGGTTCTTGTCCTCAAAATCAGAATGAATCCTTCGCTGCTGTTCGCGCTCACCCTCTGTGGGTGAGGCGAACATCTCGTGGCTTCCTTGAGCCTTCAATAATTCCGCAGCCAGCTGGAAAGCGCCTCGTGTGACGACCTCCTCTCCGGCGCTCAAGCCTTCTGTAATCTCGATCCTGTCTCCGAACGTGCGCCCGACCTTGACCCGCGCCGCCTGATAACCTTTTTGTGCCGTGACAAAAACAAGGGAATGTCCCGACCGCTGAATCACTGCTTCTTGCGGCAGGAGAATGCTTTGTTGAGGCTCACGAGTTTCGATGACGAGGTCGGCATACATATCAGGCTTGAGACGCAAGCCGGGGTTTTGCAATTCGGCGCGAACAGGCAGAGTGCGCGTGGTGGCGTCAACTTTCTGGCCGATGAAAGTAAGCACGCCTCTAAACTGGGTGCCCGGCAGCGCCTGAACAGTAGCGGTCACAGGCTGTCCGAGCTTGACCCGCGCCATATCGTCCTCATATACCTGGGCTGTCGCCCAGACGCGCGTGATATCCGACACCGTGCAGAGCTTCACGGAAGGGTCCACACTCTGACCGGCGCTTGCCGTCAAGGAAGTGATGATCCCGGGCCTTGCGCTGCGCACTGACGCTCTTGTCACAGGCTCATTGCGGGAGAGGATTTCATCTATATCCCTATCCGTCTCACCCAGCATGAGCAAGCGCTGGCGCAGCGGCTCCACCGTCAATTTGAGCCTTGTTCGCAAAGCATTGAGCACTATTGTCCGGCGCTCTTCAGCGCTTTTCAGTTTGACCTCCAAAACCTCCAGATCCGCCTTAGAAGTCTGCAGAGCTTTAAGGGAGCCGATTCGCTCTTCATAAAGCCGCTGGTCGCGCTTGTAGTTTTCCCGGGCAAGGGTCACTTGCGCCGTGGCCTGCTTTACGGCGTCATCGAGGATCGTCTGTTGCTGGGCAATTTCGGATTCCAGCGCTTGCTTGGATTGAAGAATTTCCGCCGCCACCTTGTTCAGGTCCGGGCTTTCCATCTCCATCAAAACCTCTCCCTTGCGCACGGAATCCCCCGGATTGACGCGCACTTCGGAAATCCTTCCGGCGACAGGCGAATGTTGGGAGTATTCCCGTGTTGGGATGGCTTCGATGCGCCCGGAAGTCGACACTCTCAAAGGAAGCGCAGAAAGAGTCACTTTGGTGACGGTAAGACCGAGCGCTTCTCTGCCCAGGGCGCTCAAAGGAATAACATCTCCGAAACGGCCGGCGGGCTCGAGCTCCGCCTTGGAAGCGCCGATTGCCCCAGATTGCCAGTTTCCATCGTCGCCATGGGCATGCGACGGCGAAAAAATGCCTGAGAAACACGCCATCATCAGTGAGAGCGTTAGAATAACGAACCCCTCTCTGACAAATGAATTGTTTCTATGCAAATCTGGTACCAATAAATGACCTTTTTGGCTCAGCCTAGGGCCATTATAGCCTTATGAGAATTGACTCCCCTAAAAGAACAGATTGTCTAAATGAGGCCAATGCGCTGGGGCTGCATTTGAGGCCGGGCAAGCAGTCCTCAGTTCGAGCTGCTCTCCGGGGCAAGCGGCTCGGGCGCGCCGCCATCCTTCTCCTTCGCTTTTTTACGCAGCCAGGCTATCAGACCCTGGGTGCCTTTCTCGTCGGCGCCTTTTCTTAATCTGGCGCTTGCTCGCTCGAGGAGATCTTTATTGCCGACAGTCAGATCGATGACCCTGAGCGAACCGTGATTGGGTGCCAATCTCCATATGAGCTTGTCTGTTTTGCGGCCAATCTTATAAGACATGACGACCAGCGTATCGCTGCCCTCGGTACGCTCACTGACAAAATCGCATTTTGACCTGGCAAACAGCCTGCGCCATCGCGGGTAGTAGCGCTGCTCCATTACTTTCTTAAAGGCGCCGACGAAGTCGCGCTGCTCGCGCAGAGTCATCCTTTCCCAGCGCTGCTTGCCAAGCGCGCGGCGAGCCATTTCCTCGAAGTTCATGTAAAAAGCGACATTGTCTTTGATCAGCCGTTCGTTTTTCTCATCCACGGGCCGCACCACCTCTTTCAAGAAACTGTCCACAGCTTCTCTGCCCGCTTGCGCAAGAGCGGCAGGTGCTGATGCGCTGGCCAAAACGGCAATGAGCAAAACAAAAATGAGTCGCCGGCTGTGCATTGCGTTCATGAAACCGATTATGGACACCATGGTGAAGACAACGATCCCTTGATAAAACGAACCAGGCATTCCCAGCCGCTTCCAATTGTTCTCCCTATATCCTTCCATTCGTACTCTATCAGGTAATACGCTCGGGTGTCAGAGGGCTGCTTTTCGCTTTACCAGGAGCAAGGAGGCGACAGAAAGCCCCACGACGGCCCAACCGGAAAGAACCAGAAAATCGCGCGCGTAATCAGCCGGGATGGAGAGAAAAACGCCCTTGAACGCATCTGCTGCGTAGTAAAGCGGCAGCGCGCGCGCAAGCTGATACTCCCAGGGCGGCATCGCTTCGATGGGCACGATGATGCCGCTCACGAACATAAGCGCCACTCCCAATATAGAGACAGTCATTGTGTAGACTCTTATGGTCCTCAGAATACAGGCAAAACACAGTCCGATGGACGTAAAACAGAAGACGGAAAGGATGGTCACAAGTGCCAGCCCGATGAAATTTTTTCCCACTATGTAACCAACTAACGGCGCCGTGATGGCTATGGAGAGCCAGAGGACCATGGACGACTGGATCGTAACGGTAACCGTTTTCGCTATTATGGCCGCCCTCAAGCCATGAGGCGCCAGAACAAGTTGCCTGTAGGTTCGCTCCATCCATTCATAAATCCAGGAAAAACCCAGATTCATGGACGCCAGAACGTATGTCAGATAGGCGGCAAGCCCGGGCGTAATGTAGTCGCGGAGATCATATTTGACGCTGAAGAGCGAAGCTGTGTGCAGCGGCAGGCTGATCGCCGCTCCTTCCTGGGTAAGCACATTGAGAAGCCCCATCGAGATTTGATCGTCAATAAGAGGGTTGTGACCTTCAGTCCAGATAGTCACCGTGTCTTCCAGCGGATCTTGCGATACTTCGGCAAGAGCGACTATTTTTGCTGCGCTCAGATCGCGCTTGCCGGCCTGCAGATCGTCGTATTTTAAGACGGTGAAACGATCGGAGGCCGTCAGTTTCTGGGAGAGATCACTTATCCCGGCAGGGTCGTAGAGACCGAAAGGAATATGCCTTGCACCAGATATAGTATCGCCCACTATGGCAATGATCAACACACCAAGTATGGTGCTGGCGATAAGATACGCCGGGCGGCGCACCCAGAGCAAGAAGTCTTTGCGCATGATGGCGAGAATCTGATCCACTAGCTCTTCCCTTCCATAGAAGGCGGTGCTTCGCCGCCGTGATGCGCGACTGAAAGAAACAGCTCTTCGAGGCTCGGCTCGCTTGTAGCAAGCCCCGAATAGGACAGTTGCTCTTCTTCCAACCAGCCGGTCAGAGCTCTCAGAGTTTCACTGAAAGGGCGGTCTTGCGGGGGAATGAAGGTTATGGACTGGCGAAGAGCATCGTATTTGACGCCACTGCGAAACCGCTCCTCCAGCTGCGCCACTCGACTTGCTATGGTCGACTGTTCCACCTTGCCGCTCAATTTCACGGAAATTGTGCGCATGCCGCGAAGCTTGTCTCTAAGCTCGTCTATGGTTCCTTCGATCACCAGCTTGCCCGTGACGATGATACCGACACGATCGGCCAGAAGTTCTGCTTCTTCGAGATAGTGTGTAGTCAGGAAAATCGTCACGCCCTCGTTTCTCAGCTCCTTCAGGATTTCCCAAATGTGGTGGCGGGAACTGGGGTCGAGCCCGACAGTCGGCTCATCCATGAAAAGCACTTTCGGCCGCCTGAGAAGCGCCATGGCAATGGACATTTTTCTTTGCATCCCACCGGAGTATTCGACCACCCGGTCGTCTTTTCGATTATATAGATCCCATTGCCGCAAGAGCTGATCGATACGCTGGTCTGCTTCCCGGCGTTTGATCCCGTAGAGGCGGGAAATGAACAACAAATTTTCGTACGCGGTCAGCTCCTGATAAAGCGATACTTCTTGGGACACAACAGCAAATGCTGCTTTTGCCTGCTCAGACTGGCTGATGCCATCGAAACCGCCTATCGAGAAGCGGCCGCTGGTCGGCTTCAACAACGTGGTAAGCATGTTGATGGTCGTAGTTTTGCCCGCCCCGTTGTCTCCCAGCAATGCATACAGCTCGCCGGTATGAACAGTCAAATCGACTGCATCAACCACAGCCCTTTTGCCGAAGACCTTGGTGAGTTTGCTTGCCTGGATGGATGGCGCTGAATTCATCTTTTGCGATTGTACAGGAAGGATCCGGGGCGAGGAAGTGCATATACCCATGCACCCTCAGCCGAGGCGTGCCGGATATTATTAATAGGGAAGAACATCCTTTTTCAGCAAGCCGGCCCGAGCGTCGGCGCGCCGCACGCTTCCATAATGCTTTCAATATGAGCCACTTTGAAAACCTTGTATACCGTGGGGCGCACATTGAGGAAGCGCACAGTAGCATTGAGAGACCGAGACCGCAAAAGCATTTCTTCAAGCCACTCCAGTCCCTCTACGGAAATAAAGTCGCAATTTCTGAAGTCGAGAGTGAGCTCCATTTTGCCTGCGGCAAGCAAATGATCTACTTCATCGACTCCTCGCCTGAGCGCTCCTTCGAAAGTGAACACCCTCGCTTGCCGATCGGATTTGCCGCCGTTGCCTTCTTTGCTCATCTTCTTAGCCTTCTCTGCCATCTCAACTCTCTCCTTTTACCAAAACTCACGGGCGCTGTCGCGGCGGATACGCCTTCATGAACAGCTCGCCAAGA
>DATNRC010000669.1:0-4671 GCA_036703705.1 Candidatus Obscuribacterales bacterium | reverse complement strand
GCTAGCAGTGGGACGGGCGACAAATCTGTTGTCGCGGCTGTCGGGGATAGCGTTGAGCACTTCAGGATCGAGAGCCTGAGCCATCTGCCAGCGGATTACATCGGTGGCGATGTTGTTGAAGGTGACCACCGCGAAAAACAGCAAATAAGCAAGCGACAGATACACTGCCGCCTTCCTCGACGGTCCTTTGCCCTGGCGCCATCGCCTCCTCATGAGGTACACTCCCAGCCCGCCGAGGGCAGCGAGCACGAAGAGCGGCAGGAAGCGCCAGAACAAGACAAAGACAGGGTGTGCCACCGAGACCAGAATGACGTAAGCCAATAGTCCCATCAGCGTGAACTTCAGTCCGTTTTTGAGCCGCCGCTTCCAGGAAACGGGCGGCTTGTTTGCAGTCGGTTCGGCATTGGGAGCGGGTGCTCCAGGCGAAGGCGGCGAATGAAGCGGCTCTCCGCCTGCTGATTGACCATCATTGGGAACCTGATCTGCTTTCATTGTTGGGTTTCCTTCTGTTTGACGAACAAGCAAATGGCGTGCCGTGGCGAGCAATACGGGGGCAATCGCAGCCGCATTGACAGCCGGCGCACGTCGCAGCCCGCACATGGGCATGGAGCGCAGATTTGCTGATTCGTGTTTGGCTAGGAAATGAGATTTTGGTTGGCTGGAGGGTTTGCAGAGAACGTCCGAAAGTTAGCAATCACCTCGCGTCTTCCACCAGCATGCGGTTAATCGTTCTTAGCTCTTATGCGCGCATGAGCTGAGAATCACATAATCGCTTTAAGCACCTCTTAAGCACCTCACCACGCTTTATCACTGATTTTCGGATCGCTGGACAACGCGCGGAGCAAGCAATATTCATCGAATTTTATCTGGCCGATCCTGTGACATGCCAGTCGCCAGCTAGCGAAGCAGCAACCGGGCAAAGCGATTGGTCCGCAACGCCGAGGGTTTTTACAAGCATTACACGACTTCGAAACATTTCGCTGGTACCGTGCAACCTGACCAATCCAACTCATGCCGGATTACGCTAAGCGTGGATCTGGGGAAGTTCTGCCGCCGGCAGAGTTGGCATGGTCGATATGGCGCGGTTGACATGGCGACATGGCGCGGTCGTATACTCCGAAAAGTGAAACCGGAAGCGAGCTTGGACTCAGGCTGTGCTGCATCGCCCTCGTGTGCCACGAATTTATCGAACTGTTGAATTCAACGGTTCGCCGCTCCCGGCCTTTTACTAAAGTCTATGCAGAACGCGAGGAGCAAACTGATGTGCGATGGCTATGACATTCGATTCGGACGACCAGTAGGGGCTTCTAACCCCGAGCAAGAAAATAATCAGGCTGCCGAGGAGATTTATGAGCAATGGATGCAGCCGGTGCGTGAGGTATGCAAAACCGGTCTCAAATTGGGGGAAGATGTTGCGGACGGAGCTGCCGCTCTTCGCGCGGGCACACTATGGGGTCAAAAAGCCGCCAGAGATCATTGCGCGGAGATTGACAGAGCATACAGAAAATCTCTTTCCCTTGGCCATTATGATGCAGCGCGCCACCATTTGAAAAGGGAAACCAAATTTGCCATCTGGACACTCGGATTTGACGATTGCACCACAAAGAAATTGGTGCTTGAGCTTCATCGGCTCAACGGCGTGATTGCCACACCGATCAGGTACTAACGGGTATCTGGATTGTCGACAATTTTCTATCGCCCACGATTTCTCGAAAGCTGAACAGTCTCTTTTCACCTAATGCTTTTACGGGGATGCCAGATCGCTTGCGCGAAACGCGCGGGCGATCTTCGGCGTTTTCCAATCATCGCGGCAAGGTTCGCAGCCGGATGGTGCACCTGCAAAAAGAAGCAGAGCGAAGAGAACGCTTGCCGATCTGCGCCACCGGCTGCCGAAAAGCTCAACAACGAGAGAAACCACAAGAGCGCAAGCGAGCGCGATATGTTGCCATTTCTTGGCTCCCGAACATATTCACGGCAGCGCGCAGCCATAAAGGGAGCAGTCGAAAGCGCCATACAGCAAGGATTTTCAGCGTTCACTACTTGCACTAATAGGCGCTCGAGCAAATTAGAAACCCAGATTGACCGAGATTCCTGTCAGGGGATTGATACCAAGTATGATGTCCGGGAGGCAAGGCCGGAAATCTTGCCTCCCGGACCGCAGCGCATTAGAGGCGCCTTGCGGACAGCCCTTTCATCAGCCAGAGAAGAGCCGCAATCAAGAGCCCATCATCATCCGCAGCGGCGTCGCCGCCAGTCGATCCGGCAACGATCTGATCGGGAACGATGCCGTTGGAGACGAGTTGACCGCCGTCTCCAAACCAAACGCCGGCTGGCGTGTAGTAATTGAGGTGAGTGACATTGAGCCACGCCTGCTCGCCAATAGAGAGCAGCTGCTGGCCGATGCCCTTGCCTCTCGTCCTGCAACCGAAGATGCGCGCGCCTGTGTTGTGCTTGAGCGCAGCAGCGAAGAGCTCGGCTGCACTGGCAGTCTCGCCGTCAACCAGAATTGCCAGACGCTTCCCCCAGGCAATGCACGGTTTGCGCTCTCTTTCGTCCACGCGCATCGCACCCGTCTCTTCGAGCCTGAAGGTAGAGAGAATGCGCTTGCGCTCGAGCTCGATCTGCTCCACCTCCAGCACACCGCCGGCGATGCGGGCATCGAGCGTGACGATTGGCCCTTCTCGGACAAAGAGAGAGGCTGCGGTCACCGCCTCGTAAATCCAGCCGCCGCCATTGCCCCTCAGGTCGATGATGAGACCCTCGGGTCCGCCGGGAAGATCCAGCTCGGCAAGATCGCTCGGTGCATTGACCGGCGTAATGCGGTCCCTTTTGAAAAGGTTGAGAAGCGCGGATTCCAGCTGGGCGACAACATCGGAGGCGCTAAAAGTAGCGATTTTGATGTAGCCTACCTGATCGGAAATTCTCGTTGCCCTCACTGCCAGGGGATCTTCTGACGCTTCGTCGTCTTTCTGCTTGGCGGCGGGCGTCATGGCATAGGTGTAGCGATCATTCAAGGAGGCAAGCATTACGTTGGCATAGTCGATTGCCTCACCATCGCTGTGAATCTTGCCGTCGAATTTGTGCTTCCAAGCCGTCCAGCCCTGCAAACGATGCGAGTCGTAGAAGTATTCAGCGGTGCGTGCCCAGATGTTCTGATAGAGCTCGATCGGGGTGAGCATGCCAGGCGGAACCCGCCTGCGCCTGCGTCTTCCGAAAATGAGAGCACCGGCAATGGCGCCTATTGTCAGACCTGTCACTACCGCATCCAATGAATGTCGAGGTGCCAAACGCACGTCCAATGTTCGATTTTTCATAGATCCGTCCTCACGCTCTGGGCTTGAGGGCCCAGAGATCGAAGAGCTGTGTGATTGATGGCGGTTAGTAATGGGACAAGAAGAGGCGCCGCGCTTATGGGCGTGGCACCATTTGTGGTATCAGTCTGCTGCTTTTCCGTCTTTCACGGCAAGCGACTGCATGTTAACCAGGCGCTTGTAAATGCCGCCCAACGCAACGAGCTCCTCATGAGTTCCCTGCTCGGCAATCTTGCCGCCGTCAAGGACGAGAATGAGGTCCGCCTTGCGAATGGTCGACAGACGATGAGCGATGATGAAGACAGTCTTGTCCCCGCTCAAGGCGTCGATGGACGCTTGAATGAGTCTTTCCGACTCCGAGTCGAGATTGGAGCTGGCCTCGTCGAAGATGAGTATCTTCGGATTTTTCAAAATCGCGCGCGCGATGGCAACGCGCTGTCTTTCTCCACCGGAAAGATTGCTTCCCCGTTCACCGACTATGGTGTCGTACTTGGCAGGCAGGCGCTCGATGAAATCATGAGCGTTGGCTGCCTTGGCCGCTGCGACGATGTCTTCGTGAGTAGCTTCCGGGCAGCCGATGCTGATGTTGTTGGCAATGGTGTCATTGAAGAGAGCTGTGTCCTGCAACACCATGGCGGTGTGCCGGCGAAGAGACTGCTGCGTGATGTCGCGCAAGTCATGCCCATCTAGCCTTACGCTTCCCGCAAGTGGATCGTAAAAGCGGCACAGCAGGTCGATTACCGTGGTCTTGCCGGCACCGCTGTGCCCGACTAGCGCGACCATGCTGCCCGGCTGCGCTGTAAACGACACTCCATTGAGAATGGGGCGCTCAGGGCGATACGCGAAGCGGACATCTTGGAATTCCACCCTGCCTTCTGCGCGCTCCAGCCTGCGACCGTTAGGGCTGTCCTTGACCGCTTCGGGAGTATCGATGATTTCGAAAATCGTGTCGAGATATACCTTAGCTTTTTTGAAGGCCTCGTAAAAGCCGGCCAGTCCAAGCATCGGCATGTACAAGCCGCCGGTGTACGTCAAAAACGCAACCAGCGTGCCGATGGTGATTTCGCCTTTGGCAATGAGATAGGCACCCAGCCCGAGGATGGCAATGCGTCCGCCGCCAATCACCAGGTTCTTTGCCGAGCCGAAAAGAGAGTCTGTGCCCACGCCGCGCTGAACCTCAGCGTTGGCGCCGGATACGCCGCTCAAAAACCGCTCCCTTTCCCGGTTCTCCAGCCCAAACGATTTGACTGTTTTGATCAGATTGAGCGTTTCGTGGAAGCGGGCGTAAATCTTGCTCCAGCGATTGAGCAAAGACTTTTCCCTGCGGCTTGAAAGGCGCGCCGAAAAGTAGCCGATTACT
>DATNRC010000668.1:0-15187 GCA_036703705.1 Candidatus Obscuribacterales bacterium | reverse complement strand
CAGATTCAAGGTTGCTGCCGTGGCGGCCATGCCCGATGCGAAACACAAGCCGTATTTGCCGTTCTCCAGAGATGCCAGGCATGTCTCCAGCGCCGTTCGCGTTGGATTGTTGCTTCTGCCGTACCAATAGCCCTTGGCTTTGTACTTGTCCAGCTCCTCATGCACATAAGTCGAGGTTTGAAAAATCGGCGTGTTGACTGCGCCAGTAACGGCCTCCGGCTCCTGTCCGGCATGGATTGCCTTTGTTGAGAATTTCATCTCTTTGCCCCCAATTTGGTTTCTTCTTTTTTGCGCTTGCCTGACATCTCCGCCTCTGCCTTTTCCACATCTTTGTGGCTGCCCAGGGTTTCCCTCAAGTGCGTCATAATGTCGAATTTCGTCAAGACGCCGACCGTCTTGCCTTCTTTGGTCAGGACGACAAGTGAATTGCCGAGACGGAATGTCTTGTAAAGCTGGTCGATTTCCGCCTTCACATCCAGCTGTGGAAAAGGTCTTCCCATCACGGAATTAACCTGCACCTTCTCGGGATCCTTGCGCTCATAAACGATCTGCATGGCAATCAGATCATTTATGTGCCCGACGTTCTTGCCGTCTTCAGTAACTACTGGAAGCTGGTCAATCTGATGCAATTCCATGAGCGTGATCGCTTGCTGAACGGATTCGCCGGGGCTGACCACGACCATGTCGGGCACGCGTCCGCCCTTGCGTTTGCGCTCCATCAGATCGACGGCATAATAAACATGACCGGGCGCCGGCAGATATCCGTTTTCCTGCATCCATTCATCGGAGAACATCTTGCTCAGATAGCCGCGCCCGCCGTCAGGCATGAGGATAACCATTACATCGTCCTCGCTCATATTTTGCGCGATCTTCAAAGCCGCAACAGTCGCCGTTCCTGCCGAGCCTCCGACAAGAAGCCCCTCTTCCTGCGCCAGCCTTCTTCCCATGAGGAAAGATTCTTTGTCGCTCACACGAATGAATTCATCGATAAGCTTCAGGTCGACATTGCGCGGAATGAAATCCTCGCCGATGCCTTCCACTTTGTATGGCTGCGCCAGATCGCCGGAATAAATCGATCCTTCCGGATCGACACCAATCACCTTGATGTTCGGATTTTTCTCCTTGAGGAACCGCCCGGTACCAGATATGGTGCCACCGGTGCCCACGCCGGCTACAAAGCAGGTTATTTTGCCGCCTGTTTGCTCCCAGAGCTCCGGTCCGGTTGTTATGTAGTGGGCGAGCGGATTATTGGGATTGGCAAATTGATTGGGCTGAAATGCGCCCGGTATTTCGGCCGTCAGCTTATTGGCCACGGAATAGTAGCTTTCGTGGGAGCTAGCCGAAACCGACGTCGGCACAATAACCACTTCGGCCCCGTAAGCTTTGAGAAGATTTACCTTTTCCTGAGCCACTTTATCCGGGACAACAAGAATGCAGCGATAACCCTTCACGGCCGCTATCTGAGCCAAGCCCGTGCCAGTATTGCCGGAAGTGGGCTCGACAATGGTGCCGCCCGGCTTCAAAAGACCCTGTTTCTCGGCCGCCTCGACCATCTTGAGCGCCGGTCTGTCCTTGACGGAGCCGCCGGGGTTGAAACACTCTACTTTCGCCAGAATGAGCGGCTTCAATCCCTGTGTTATCTTGTTAAGCTTCACAAGAGGCGTTGAGCCAACCGTCTCCAGAACGTTCTCGTAGTACTTCACGTGAAGCTATCCTCCGCATCTATAGAAAACAGCCTCTAATTATATGAGAACCCGCTAGAATTGTTGGAATCAAAGTGCTTAGAACTACACGTCGCGTATAAATATCGATGACAAGTGAAAAATACGTCTTTCGCCCCCAAGATCGCGCCTCCAAGAATACGGCTCTCTTGCTCGGCAATCCCGGCGATTATCCATTTACGCGCGGCATCTACAAAGACATGTACAGAAGCCGCAAGTGGACAATCAGGCAATATGCCGGCTTCGGCAACGCGCGCGAGACAAACAAACGATTTCGCTATTTGCTGGAAAACGGGCAAACCGGTCTTTCCGTAGCCTTCGACCTGCCCACGCAAATGGGCTATGACAGCGACGACGTGCTGGCTCACGGAGAAGTCGGAAAAACGGGCGTGGCCATCGACAGCCTGCGCGATATGGAGACGCTTTTCGCTCAAATCGATCTGTCTAAAGTCTCCACATCGATGACCATTAACGCCACAAGCTCCATCCTGCTTGCCATGTATCGCGCGGTAGGCAAAAAGCAAGGAGTCGACGCGCGGCTCTTGCAGGGCACCATTCAAAACGACATCCTCAAAGAGTATGAGGCGCGCAACACCTACATATTTCCGCCTGCGGCGTCTCTCCGGCTGATTACGGACATCTTTGAGTTTTGCGCCAAAGAAATGCCCAAATGGAACACCATCTCCATAAGCGGCTATCACATCCGCGAAGCGGGCGCGACCGCGGTTCAGGAGCTGGCTTTTACTTTTGCCAATGCCATTGAATACGTGCAAGCAGCGCTCTCGCGCGGGCTCGACATTGATCAGTTTGCACCGCAGCTGAGCTTTTTCTTCGTTGCCCAGATGGACCTCTTCGAAGAAATCGCCAAATTCAGGGCGGCCCGCAGGCTCTGGGCGACAATCATGAAAGAACGGTTCGGCGCCAAGAACCCCAAATCAATGATGTTGCGCTTCCACGTGCAAACAGCAGGCTCCAGCCTCACCGCACAGCAACCTGACAACAACATCATCCGCACGACGATAGAAGCGATGGCGGCCGTCCTGGGCGGCGCTCAGTCATTGCACACGAATTCCAAGGACGAGGCGCTCTCGCTTCCCAGCGAAGCGGCTGCGCTGACAGCGCTGAGAACCCAGCAGATCATTGCCTATGAAACCGGCCTTACCAATGTCGTTGATCCGCTTGGAGGCTCATATTTTATAGAATCGCTCACGGACAAAGTGGAAGCTGAGGTGTCGGCCTACCTCAAGAAGATCGAAGAGCTCGGCGGCGCCGTGCGCGCCGTTGAAAGCGGTTACATTCAGAAGGAAATCCAGGACGCGGCTTATCAATACCATCAGGAAGTAGAAAACAAAAAACGCATCATTGTCGGCGTTAATCGCTATATAGACAAAACAGAAGGCGGCATTGCCATTTTGCGCGTCGACCCGCGCCTCGAAGAAGAGCAGAAGGATGAGCTCAAGAAACTGCGTGCGGAGCGCGACAATGAAAAAACAAAGCGCAGTCTTGCAGCGCTTGGCAAAGCAGCAGACGGCAAAGAGAATCTCATGCCATACATTTGCGACGCGGTGGAAAGCTATGCCACTGTAGGTGAAATCAGCAACACCCTGCGTGCTGCATTCGGCAAATACAAACCGGCCTCCACTATGTGAGCGGTGTGTTAGATTGCCTCACGAGCTGCATAATATAATGTCGCAATGCCGAGAGTTTCAATCGTAATCGTCAATTGGAAAACACCCGGGCTGCTCGCGCGCTGTCTTGATTCGCTGAAACAAGACCCCGGCTTTGATGACTTCGAAACATGGGTGGTGGACAACAACTCAGAGGATGAGTCGTTGGAGATGCTGGCCCGCCGTTATCCTGAGGTAAAAGTAATTGCCAACAAAGCAAACCTCGGATTTTCCAAAGCCTGCAACCAGGTCATTCCTATTGCCAGCCACCCCTACATTTTGCTTCTCAACCCGGATGCCGTTATCACCGGGCAAGCAATTACAAAAATGGCCAATTTTTTGGAGCAGCATCCTGAGTGCGGTGCTGTCGGTCCAAAAGTGCTCAATCCGGACGGAACGCTGCAGCTTGCCTGCCGGCGGTCGTTCCCTTCGCCTAAGGCGGCCTTTTTCCGCCTCACATATCTGAGCAAGCTTTTCCCCAAGAGCCGCCTTGTCTCCCAGTACAACTTGACTTTTGAGAATCCGGACCAGGTTCATGAGGTCGATGCCTTGTCCGGCTCGTGCATGATGGTTTGTCGTCAAGCAGTAGACAGAGTGGGGCTGCTCGATGAAGACATCTTTATGTTTGGTGAGGATATCGACTGGTGCTGGAGAATTAAGCAAGCAGGATATCGCGTCTACTACTTGCCGGATGCGGTGGTCTATCACATCCATGGGGCGTCCAGCCGCCTGAGACCGGTAGGCGCAACAATAAACCTTCACAAAGGAATGGAAGTCTTCTATCGAAAGCACCTCGCCCCAAAACACCATCCTCTCTTCAATTGTCTTGTGTACCTGGCTATTTGGATGAGGGCAATGCTGTTTATACTGATAAACCTGGCGCGCGGTCTTCTTACGCGAAAGCATCAGATTGAAATCCCGGAGCCAGTCACTCCACAACCACTCACAGGAAACTTCTCGTCAAGATCAGGCAACTAAACACAATGGTGCTGAGTGGACAACGCAAGACGGTCTTAGTTACTGGAGCAACCGGCATGATCGGCCGGACCGTCACGGAGCTCCTTGCAACCGCAACTAATTGGGACATAAGGGCCCAGGTGCGCAATCCTACTGAAGCGCGAGCAATCCTTGCCCGTTCGGTGGATCTGACGAGGGTGCTCTTGCGCGATGCCGAGTTTACGCGCGTCGGCGACCGCGAGATGCGCTATCTGACAAAGGACGTCCACACCATCATTCACTGCGCCGGGCTGGTGCACAGACCGGATGCTCCCTATCAGGAATATGAAGTTGTAAATGTTCGCGCCACGCAGGCGCTTGCCGAAACGGGCGCCAGCAATGGCGTCAACACATTGGTTTTTCTCAGCTCGTCGGCAGTGTATGGAACAGGTCCGTTCAACAACATAAAGGAGGAGGGTCCGTTCGCTGCTAAGACACCATATGCGGTGTCAAAGATGACGAGCGAGAGATTCCTCGAAAGTTTCCGCGGCATTCCGCGGATCATCGTTTTGCGGCCGTCTCTTGTTTATGGCGAGGGTGACCGCGGCAATTTGCTTACTATGATCCGCGAGATCAAGAACAACCGTTTCGTGCAAATCGGCACGGGCACGGCTGAAAAGAGCCTGATTTATTCACGCGACGTCGCGCACGCTATTGGTCTTACTCTCAATCTGCCGGAAGGCTTTCACGTTTTCAACGTCTCCAATCCCCAGCCCGTAACGGTAAAAGATCTAAGCGAGAACATTGCTTCCTGCCTCAATCTGGGCAAAAAGATTTCCACCGTTCCGGAGCCGCTTTTGAGGTTCGGCGTCAAGGCGGCCGAGCTTCTTATGCCGGGCAAAGCGCCGGTCACGACCGAGCAATTGAACAAGCTGACGACGACGACAACAGTATCGGTCAACAAGCTTATGTCACAAACCGGATTTCAGCCGCGCGTGAGCCTGGAAAGCGGCTTGAAAGCGGAAATCGATTGGGCAGCCGAAGCCGGTTTACTCTGACGCATGGCTGAATCGCCCTCCTTACTCGAGCGCCATTTCAAGCTGAGCGAAAGAGGATCCACCTTGCGCACCGAGCTTCTGGGCGGCGCGACGACCTTTATGACGATGGCGTATATCATTGTCGTCAATCCTGCCATCCTCAGCTTCGCCGGCTTCCCGGTGGAACCGGCTACGGTGGCAACGATCGTGACGGCAGTCTTCGGCTGCCTGCTTATGGGGCTTTATGCCAATCGACCGCTCGCTGTAGCGCCTTACATGGGGGAGAATGCCTTCATAGCCTTCGGTTTGGCGGCGCTGGGCATAAGCTGGCAGCAGCGACTGGGAGCTGTATTCGTAAGCGGGCTCGCATTTGCTCTTCTTTCCGTTTTGCGCATAAGGCCCTGGCTTGCCAATTCAATCTCGGAGAGCATGAAACACAGTTTTGCTTGCGGAATCGGTCTCTTTCTTGCGCTCATCGGCATGTACGAAACCGGCATTATCACAAGCGCTGCCAAAGGGATGGCCCCTGCCGCCTTGTTGGACAGTTCTACAGGCCTCTTGAAAGCGCCGCCGGTACCGCTGAAAATTGGCGATCTGCATCAACCGGCGGTGCTGCTTGCCATTCTCGGCTTCCTCATAACTGTGGCGCTGCTTTACCGAAAAACGAAAGGCGCCATCCTGTTGGGAATCATCATCACGGCGGCGCTCGGCTATGTGCTTGGATTGGGAGAAGCACCAAAGGCGGTGGTAGCATTGCCGTTTACTCCACCATACACGCTCGAGGGCATTGCCTTCAAATTAGATGTCCTTGGCGTGCTCAAATTGAGTTTTCTTCCCATATTGCTGACCTTGTTCCTGATGAGCTTTCTTGATACGCTGGGCACGCTGGTGGGCGTGGGCGCGGCCGGACAAATGCTCGATGAGAGAGGCAATTTCATCGAAGTGGAAAAACCGATGATGGTCGATGCAGCATCTTGCGTGTTCAGTGCTGTTGTCGGATCGTCAACCTCGGGCGCTTACATCGAATCAGCGGCCGGCGTAAGGGAGGGCGCAAGAACAGGCATTGCCGCCATCGTTACGGGAGCGCTCTTCGCGCTTTCCATTTTCTTCATCCCCCTGCTTGAGCCTCTGCAGCATTTGACATACGCCTACGCACCAGCCTTGATGGCAGTAGGATTGCTGATGGTGAATTCGATTACAAAAATCGACATGGACGATCTCACCGAGGCAATGCCGGCATTTGCCACAATCGCCATGATGATATTCAGCTACAACATTGCCAACGGTCTTACTGCCGGGCTTGTTCTATACAGCGCCATAAAGATTTGCACTGGCCGCTTCAAAGAGCTCAATTCGGGCTCGCTCGTCCTGAGCGCGATGTGTCTTATCTACTTCATCTTCGGCTTGCCTCACTGATCTCTTTTTGCACGTCTCATCCAGCGTCTTACTGTGCCTGGAGGATGCAGCCAAGGAAAGTGCTGAGAAAGCCCTACAGCTGGAAAAGAATGGCGGCTCTCGCGCCAACATCATGGCCACGTGCGCTTTTGCAAACCGGTGTCCTTCAATGCTGAAGACAGCCGGACCGATTAGTTAGCTTTTCAACCCGCAGCTGAATAGCAACGCTTTCAAATGCGTAACTAAATGCCAAAACTAAATCACAACGAATTCCCTCGAAAGAGCGATGTGTTGCGATTGAACTTCCATCAAAATGAATTTAGCGCCCACGGAGCCCCCGCACTCTTTTTAGCTGCCGGCGTCAAAAGGCACAGACTTCCAGGTTAAATCCGGATGATCTGTAGACGCGCGTCCCACTTTTGGGCACTCCTACTACAGAATTCGAGAATTCAGTGAGTCACGCAAATGAGACAGAACATCAAGGTAATCATTGCTGAAGACAGCAATCTAATCCGCACCGGCATTATGAAATTCCTCAAGCGCTTTCCTGAATTCGAGGTGCTGGGAGATTGCGACGATGGAGAGGAGGCTGTCGCTCTCAGCCTCAAGATTAAGCCGGATCTAGCGGTGATGGACATCAAGATGCAACGCATGGATGGCATAGACGCGACACGCGTAATCAAACGACTCTTACCGGAAGTCAGGGTACTCATGCTCACGTCCTTCAGTGATGATGATGAAGTTTTCGGCGCCTTTGGCGCAGGCGCGGACGGATATTGCCTGAAAGGAATTACGATGGAAAAACTTGCCATCGCAATGAGGGCTGTCGCCGACGGAGCCTCATGGCTAGACCCTGGAATTGCGGAGAGAGTTTTGAAGCACATAAATGCAAAGCGCCCCGACAGGGGAATGACAAATTTCTCGCCCGCTCTCGACGATACTTCAGAACTGCCGCCTCTGGAAAAAGAAGTTTTGCGTTTACTCGTGGATGGCATGGATGTTCGCTCAATAAGTGAGCGGCTGTTCCTTCCTCGCCATGAAATTGACGCCTGTCTGCGCCAGATCTTCCAAAAACTTGCCGTGCCCCCGGCAAGCTTTCCTACTTGAACTCCAGCCGCAATTGTTTTTGGAAGCTCTTCCGATATCGGATGACGTTCCCAAGGGCCGGTCTTCATTGGAGCCTCCGATGGTTCCGCATCTAACATAACGTTCGTTCGATAGGTACAGGGTTCGCGCGGGCAGCGTGGACGTTTTCTTTTCGCTCCCAGGCATTTGTTCCCACTATCTGAATTCCTCCAACACTTGAGCTGCCGGGGCTATATCAGGTTCGAGGAAGAGAGCTCGTTTTGCTGACTCGACCGCTTGCCTCCGGTTGCCCAATTGCAGGAAAATCCGCGCCGCGTCCGCGTGCAATTGAGCATCGCCGGCACCAAGACCGATGGCCCTGTCCAACTCCGCGTTCGCTTTGTCAGCTTCACTCTGGAGCAAATGAACCTTGGCTCTCAACAAATAGACCCAGGGGTTTTGCGGAGCATCGGCTTGCACTTTAGCCAACACTTCTTTCGCTTCTTCATAGCGGCGGCGGGCAATTTTCAGGCGAGCCAGGTCAAGGAGCACATCTGCATTGCCCGGCGCCCTCGATGCCGCTTGAGTGACATAGCGTTCGGCTTCGTCGATATCACCGTGGGCAAGATGTGCTTCAGCATTTACAAGCAGCCAAAAAGTTCTGTTGACAAAATACTCGTCTTGCGTGCTTTCCAAAGAACGCAATAAGGCGATTGCCTCATCCGCCCTGCCCAGGCGGATCTTTCCTTGGGCAATCAAGCAGGAGGCCATGAATTTCGGACGATGGTCTTTCAGCTCGGCTTGAGAAAGCACTACGCGAGCATCCTTCATCGCCTGCTGCGCATGACCAAGCCTCATGTAATAATCAGCGCGATTCACAAGCGCATAAGCATTGAGGGGCGCCAACATGAGAGCCCGATCAATCAGCTCCTTTGCTTGCACAAAGTTGCGTTTCTGCAAGGCAAGATACGACAGGGAAACCATGGGCTCGACGAAATCCGGCTTCAATGCCAGCGCCCTTTGCCAGTGTTCATAAGCCTGTTCGAAGTCCCCTTTCCTGAATTCTACGGTAGCCAAATTGTTCCACGGGGCGTAGAAGAAGGGATCGATCGACGTTGCGACTTCATACAGCCTTTTGGCTTGTTCGAGATCATTTCGCACCAGCGCTTTGTTTCCCGAATTGTATATGTAATTGACACTTGCTTTGCGTCCAAGAAAACAGACAAGACCGATGGCAATCATCACGGAAACAATCACCTTCTGCCAATCCAGTGCTTTGTATGTCCGTTTCAGCGCCAATTGATTGGCAGGCGCATAAAACACTCCGCTTATGCCATCAGGCGCGAATTGAAACTTTTGCCGGCAAAGCTCATTGACCAGATTTGTAAAGTCGCTGTGACAGAAAAGGAAAGACGGCACCGGATGCGGTACCAAAAGCTTTTCCCAGAAGAATCGCCGTGATTTGAAACTGGCAAAGATAGTCAGCCTCTGGGCGGGTGGTTTGAGGGAAAGGAACTGAGAGAAGAAAAACTGCGGCTCTACGGCCACCGCGTCCACAGTATCCCATTTGATCACTCTGGCAAAACGCCACAGTTTGATACCGTCGGCTCCCACTCGTACGCCCTGGACGATGAGCCGCATGCCGTGCAAGATTGCCAGAAATCCTACAAACCAGAGAACGGCAGCAGAAATCCAGACGCCAATCAGTTTCAATATCCAACCGAGAAGTGACGAAGCGCCAGGGATAAGAGCAACGGCGTCAGGAATGGCGAGCAACGTAGCAATGAGAACCGATGTCCCCTGGGCGAGCCGGGCAAGCGCTGTGGGATCTATAGGAAAGAGCTTGCCGCTTTCGGTTTCGCCAGTTTGCGCCTCGACATGGGGCATGGCATCGCCCCGGCCGCCAGATGACGATTGATTTTCCAGAGATGTGAATTTGTCCAAGCAGATTTCCTATTTATTCGTCCCCCGGCTGGACCTTTCTTTATCAGCTCTTGGCATCCAAACCAAATGATAGCTGGACTACAAAATTTTGGTTCCTGAAAACCTACCCCCTTTTCTCAACATTAAACACCTGGTAGATTCAGTTACGCATTAACGGAAGTAGCAGCGTTGGATCACTTTCGTCACCAGATCGAATAGCCGAACCTGGCTTTTTAGGACGCTTTTGAGGCGATTTGTTGCTCGATGTAACGAATTCACAAGAGTTAGACAAAAAGATTAGAACGTGGCATATTGAACGGAGGTTAATATTACGGTGGCAGTAGGCAGTGAGGTGAGTTCCTTGAAAATCCTGATTATCGAAGATGATGTCAACATCGCTCGTCTAATCGAATTAGAGCTCGGCTACGAGGGTTATCAGGTAGCGGTAGCCCATGAAGGTAATCAGGGGCTCGATCTTTTCAAGAAGGACCAACCAGACCTGGTCTTGCTGGACGTCATGCTGCCAGGGCTTGACGGGATTGAAGTTTGCAAACGTCTGCGCTCAATCTCCAAAGTGCCTGTGATTATGCTCACGGCCAAAGACGGGGTGGGGGACAGAGTTCAAGGCTTGGATAGCGGCGCGGATGACTACCTCACCAAGCCGTTTGCCACAGAAGAGCTCCTTGCCAGAATTCGTGCAGTGATGCGCCGCAAACCGCAAGAAGGCATTCTTACGTACGCAGATTTGTGGATGGATCAGCTCAATCGTGTCGTTAAGCGGGGAGAGCGCCAGCTCGATTTGCGAGCCAAAGAGTTCGACCTGTTGAGACTCTTCATGCAGTATCCGGAACAAGTGCTGTCTCGCGAGTTCATCTTCGACAAGGTTTGGGGCTATGACTTCATCGGCGAATCTAACGTCATTGAAGTGTATATTCGCTATCTCAGATCGAAGCTGGAAGACGGCAATGCGAAACGCCTGATTCAAACAGTCCGCGGCGAAGGCTACGTGCTGCGCGAAGAAGAGCCGTCTCGCTAAAGGCAAAATTTTCGCAATCTTGTAACCGCCGCAGTCGATATTGCCTGCGGCGGTTTAGTTTCTCAGTATCTGTCCGAAGATCCTGGAGAAAAGCGATTCTTCGCTGCTTGGACTTCCGGGGAGAGCACCATTTGTGGTGTCACACGATCACAAGTGATCGTAGGGCTGCTGCAGCAACAGCTTGAGGCGGCTCTGAACATCCGGCGCCAGCATATCAAGAGTCTTCAATGCTCTGCATCTGATGTATGGATTGTCGTCCTGTGCCAGATCAAGCAAGATATCTTCCGGCATGTGCGGGTTTTCTGCCACGCCGTAGCGCACATCATCATCAACATCACCCGCCAAGATCGTCAACACATCAGGCGGCGTGTGCGGATTCTCCGCCACCGCCAGCCGCACATCCGGGTCGCAGTCGCGAGCCAGTTTCCTCAAGATTTCCACCGGCGTCTTGGGATTTTCGGCCACATGCCGTCTTATTACGGCGGCGTCCTCACTGGCAAGGCGCTCCAAGACTTGTCTTGGCGTGTTCGGATTGCTGGCGACGACCCTGCGCACGTGCAAAGCATCGAAATCAGAAGTAAGAACCACGCGGGGTTCCTGCCGAGACTCCTCTTTAGTCGCGGGTTCCTCAGCTTTCGAATCTCCAAATTCAGCACGCTTCGGTCTGGACATTAACACCCCTCCATTGCAGTCCCGAGATGGACACTAAATTGAGCCGCACTTTGGGCGGGCTTAAACGGGTTCCAAATGAGATCTACCCACTAAGGGCCCAGGCGTATCAAGAAAGCAGTTTCTCTCCCCGCTGTGTAAAGGGAAACAATACAGGCCCGCTCGCCCGTTTAGGCTCATATTTTGCAAAAGTAGGGGGATCCCCTGAGCGCTATCAAGAAATCCCTGAATGTAAGTGGGAAACTCCCCACGGAAAAGGCGCAGAAATGCCAAGAAGTAGCGCCTGTTGGACTTGTCATTGCCAAGAGTGTAAAGTTATGATACGAGCTGATGATTTGTGTTTCACCTTCGTGTCTCGATCGAGGCGTCTTCGAAATGACCGTAACAACTCTCACTCAACCTAATCTAATCAGGGCTGGCAGCCATAACTCTTACCACAGGGAAATTGTCACTCAATCGGAAGGGGGCAGCTGGGTACTTGCTGTTCCGCCGGCGCTGAGCTCTTACCAGCACGAACTCGAGTCACTTCTGGAAAGCGTTTTCCGCGGCCGACGATCAACGGAGAATCTGGCCCTCGCTCAACAATTGTCACTCAATTGGTGCATGTCGAAGTGCCGCCAGACTGGCGTATCTTTCGAAGAATGCGTCACCTGGGATTAACCATAAGCAAGATTCGCTTATGCGTGTGCGTCGTCCAGCCCGATGTTTACTGCTCGCCGGGCGGCAAGTCGCCCTCGGCCGGTTCCACGATGGGGCTGACTGAGACGACGGAGTCGTCCTCGCCTAGTTGCTGAATACGGACGCCCGTCGCCATGCGACCTTGCGCGCTTATTTCATCAACAGACTGTCTGACGACAATACCATTGGCAGTGGCAATGACCACCTGGTCGCCGTGCTGAATTACTCGCAAGCTGGCGAGCCGCGATTGCGCGTTCTTGAACTTGGTGGCGATCAATCCCATGCCGGCGCGACCTTGCTGTCTGAACTCCTCGAGCTTCACGCGCTTGCCGAAGCCGTCATTGGTGACCACAAGCACATAGGCGTCGTCGCGCGGCTCCGTGACGTCGAAGCCGACGATGCTGTCACCGCTGCGCAACGTAATCGCCCGCACGCCGCGAGCCGATCGGCCCATCGGGCGCAGCTCTTCTTCGCTGTAGCGGATGCACATCCCTTCGCTCGTGCCGATGATGATGTCCGACTTGCCGTCGCTTGTGCGCACCCAGCCCAGTTGATCACCCTCATTGAGGGTAATGGCGATGATGCCCGAACGCCTTATATTGCTGAATTCAGACATCTGCACTTTCTTGATGTAGGCTTGCCGCGTCAGGAAGACGAGATAAGAGTCCTCGTCGAAGCTGGCAACGGGGATGACTGCCGTCACCGTTTCATCTTGCGAAATCGGCAATAAGTTGACGAGTGCAAGCCCGCGCGCCGAGCGGCTTCCCTCAGGCAGGTCCATCACTTCCAGCGAGTACACCTGACCGCCGGAGGTAAACACCAGCAGCCTGTCATGCATATTGGCGACAAAGAAGTGCTGCAGATCGTCCTCTTCGCGTGTCTTCACGCCGCTGACACCGCGCGTATTGCGGCGCTGGCGCTTGAAGGAATCAAGCGGGATGCGCTTCACATAGTTCTGCTGCGTGATGAAAACAGCCATCGGCTCGTTGGGCGTCAAATCCTTAGTGGAGAGCTCCAGCTGCGCGGCACCTTCGATGCGCGTGCGGCGGGCGTCGCCGTATTTGTTTTTGATCTCAAGAAGCTCTTTCTTGATGATGTCCAAAACCAGCTGCCTGTCGCCAAGTATTTTCATGTATTCGGCAATCTTCTTTTGCAGCTCATCGTATTCGTTCTGGATTTTGCCGCGCTCTAATCCTGTCAGGCGCCTGAGTTGCATTTCGAGAATGGCGTTGGCTTGCAACTCATCGAGCGAGAACTGGGCAATCAGCTTCTGCCTAGCTTCCTCTGTGGTATCAGCTTCTCGGATGGTCTTGATCACTTTGTCCAGGTTGGACAAGGCCTTCAAATAACCTTCCAAAATGTGAGCGCGATCTTCAGCTTTCTTGAGCAAGTACTTCGTTCTGCGCGTGACCACTTCAATTCTGTGGTCGATGAACTGGCTCAGGATTTCGGCAAGACCGAGCGTGGCCGGACGGAAGACGTCACCGCCGGCTCCTGGTGTGCGCACAAGGGCCAATGTGTTGACCGGGAACGACTGCTGCAATTGAGTGTGTTTATAAAGGTTGTTGAGAACGACATCCGGATGGGCGTCACGCTTCAATTCGATGACCACGCGGATGCCCGAGCGATCGGTTTCGTCGTTGACATCGCTTATGCCTGTAATTTTCTCGTCGCGCACGAGCTCGGCCACACGCTTCGTGAAAGCTTCGGGTCCGATCATATAAGGCAAGGAAGTAACAACAATCGCCATGCGCGACTGGCGCCCGCCACCACCGGCTATTTGCTCGATAGTGGCTTCGCCGCGCACGGGAATCGAGCCGCGCCCAGTGGAATACGCTTCTTCAATACCGTCCGTGCCCATGATGATCCCGCCCGACGGGAAATCAGGACCTTTGATCCATTGCATCAGTTCTTTGGAAGAAAGCTCTGGATTGTCGATTTTGGCTATGGTGCCGTCGATAACTTCAGTCAGATTGTGAGGCGGAATATTGGTTGCCATGCCCACAGCAATGCCGGCCGATCCATTCAAAAGCAGAGTGGGAACGCGCGAAGGAAGGACGACAGGCTCTTTGCGGCTGTCGTCGAAATTGGGTCGCATATCGACGGTTTCGGCATCGATGTCGGAGAGCATCTCCATGGACATCGCAGCAAGGCGCGCTTCGGTATACCGCATGGCAGCGGGCGGATTGTCCAGATCGCCGAAGTTGCCGTGCCCATCCACCAGCACATAACGGCTGGCCGCCGGCTGTGCCAGGCGCACGAGAGCCTCATAAATGGCCGAGTCACCGTGCGGGTGATATTGACCCATCACGTGCCCGACCGTCTTCGCTGCTTTCTGGTAACGCTCGTTGGGAGCCAGATTAAGCTCGTACATGCCATAAATAATGCGCCGGTGCACCGGCTTCAGACCGTCGCGAACATCAGGAATGGCTCGGCTGACAATGACCGACATCGCATAGTCGATAAACGACTTGCGCATTTCGTCTCTCAATTCGACTGCGACTATGCGTTCTCCGCCGCCACCGCCCGTGGCTGAAGTAGGCTGTGTCAAGTGATTGTGCTCCCCTCAATGGACCAGTTCGAAACCGGCGTCGAATAGCGGCTCAAACCGCCAAAATCGCCAACAGTTCAGTATAGCACGACAAGCTATCCCACATCCTGAGCGGCTTTCAAGCAGGTGGTGAAAAATTTTTCGATGTTAAGCTCGATATTAAGAAACATTGGCCGCAAACGCAAGGACGGCGGCTTCAATGGCGTAAGATAACTCTTTGGCCTTGCGGAGCTTTTAAACATGAAGGAGTCTAACCTTGTGACTACACCAGAGTCTGAAGGATTCAGACTACGCGATGAGCGTGTCAGGAAGCTCAAATCGTTGAGGGAGTCCGGCGTCAATCCGTATCCTTACCGATTTGAACGCAGTCACAAAGCGCAAGATTTGCAAGAGAAGTACAAGGATTTGCCTGCCGGCACGGAGACTGAAGACGTCGTGACCGTTTGCGGGCGGATTATGAATGAACGCAACACCTGGATGTTCGTGGATCTGTTCGACGACTCAGGCAA
>DATNRC010000667.1:0-8921 GCA_036703705.1 Candidatus Obscuribacterales bacterium | reverse complement strand
GTTGGATAGTCGATTCCGGCAGGGCGACGCTCTTAATTTCTCCTCGCTGAGGGGATGGTTTATACTCTAGCAAGTGTGCGGATTTCGCACGCCTGTTCCATTGTTGCTTTGGCTTGCTTCAACCCTCTGCGGAGCGCAGTATGCTTTCGATTGTGCTTTCTTGCGCGGTCATCGGTCTGGATGGCAGCATTGTCGAGGTGCAGACCGATTTCAACCCGCGCGCCGGTTTGCCGAGTTTTACCATCGTAGGACTGCCGGATAATGCTGTGAAAGAAAGCCGCGAACGGGTGCGCGCGGCGATCAAAAACAGCGGACTGCAATTCCCGCCCAAAGCGTATGTGGTCAACCTTTCTCCGGCGAACCTGCCCAAACACGGCCCGGCCTATGATCTACCGATCGCCGTCGGCGTGCTGGCGGCTACCGATCAGTCGCCGCTGCCGCCGCTGGAGAAAGCCGTATTCATCGGTGAGCTTTCGCTGGATGGGACGGTACGTCACGTGCAGGGGGTGATGCCGATGGCCTACGCCGCGGCGCAGGCGGGCTATCAGACGATCTATGTGCCGGCAGAAGATGCGCTGCAAGCCGCACTTGTGCCGGACATTGACGTGATCCCTGTGATATCGCTGGGGCAGTTGGTGGAGCATCTTTACGGTATGAACCTCATCCCGCCGGTTCGGGGGGATGCTGCGCTGTTGAATCAGGCCGATTTCACCCCCGCGGGGATCACCGATTTCGCCGACATCAAAGGGCAAGAGCATGTCAAGCGCGCGCTGGAGATCGCTGCTGGCGGTAACCACAACGTGCGACTGAGCGGGCCGCCCGGCACGGGCAAAACACTGCTCGCTCGCGCAATGCCCGGCATTCTGCCGCCGCTGACACTGCCGGAAGCGCTGGAAGTGACGCGCATTTACTCGGTGGCCGATCTTTTGCAGAGCGATCACCCGCTGATGCAGTCGCGTCCGTTCCGCGCTCCGCATCACACGATCTCGCAGGTGTAGTCTCAAATTCCCCCATGTTTGCTGAAGAAACCGCGACAGTCGGAATATAACCAGTCAAGACTATGACATCTTCTTCTTTTGTCTCTCCGCGATGAACAAAGGCTTTGATGTCCAGTGTTTCTAAGACCATACGCTTGTCCTCAAACGTAAAGAGGTCAATGCCTTGACGTGCAGCCTCGCAGAAAGCGTGAATGTGGTCAATCTGGGTACGCCCAAATTCGACGCTGGCAATGCGTGTCCGTAAATCATCGGTTTTTGCTGCAAGTTCGGTCTCCTCCTTCTCAATTTCAGCCATTTCCTTATCGAGCCACTCTTTCTCATATTGACCATCGAGGTAGAGTTTTAAGAGCCGCTCACGGCGACTTTTGAGCTTGGAGAGCATCTTCTCGCAGCGTTCAAGAAAGTCCCGATCTGGTTGCACTTGGGCTTCCATTTCGGTTTGCTTCTGCTGCATGGCAATGAAGATAACGTCGGGGTTTTTGAGCATTCCGGCAATCGCGTTCCAGACACTCTCATCGACCATATCTCGCTTCAAGCTCCATCCGCACCGCACAGTCAGACCGTCCGGTGATGAAAGAGCTTCTTGCCCGAAACACGCATAGTAGGCAAGACCTTCTTCACGGCGGCGATAGTCTGAACGGCAACGGAACGTAGACCCGCAGCAGCCGCAATACATATGACCACGCATCATGTATTGATGTTTCGTGTTCCGTGAGGCGTTATCAGTGTTGCGAATACGTTGTGTCTGAGCGAGTTCCCACAGATCACGAGGAATAATGACCGGAACTTCAACGGGTATCCACTCACTTTTGTCTTTCCAACGGCGCTGTGTACGGGTGTCGCCTGTTTGACGACGGTTGTAGTACCAAGTTCCGGCGTAAGTCTCGTGGCGCAGAATTTTCATCACTGAACTCATGCCCCACACGCCGTACCCCTTACGGGTCTTGGCATAACCGTCAATGTCGTGCTTGGTCGGAACACACATTTCTGTGAGTCTTCTGGCGATGGCATGACCACCAAGCCGCTTGCCGCTCTCATCACCATAGACGTACCACTGGTAAATGAGACGCACGATCCGTGCCTGCTCTTCGACAATCACCAGCATTCCGGTTTGCCGATCATATTCATAGCCGTAAGGGGCAACGGTGTTGATAACGACCTTCCCGGCTCTAGCACGAGCTTTTTTTCCGCGCTGTGACCGTTCGCCAATCTTTTGGCTTTCCTCTTGAGCCGCTCTCGCGCGAAAGAGCATCTCAAGTTGACCGAAAAAATTGCGGATGTCTACCAACCCCCGATCTGTAGTATGGACTTGTGTGCCTTTGCTATCAAACTCGGCAATCAAGTTCCAAGTGTCAAGGGCTTCGGCTCGTCCGAGACGATCCTGAGTGTAGACGATCACCGCATCAATCTTGCCAGCCAACTTTTTGACTTCATTGAGTTTCGGGCGGTCAAGCGATGTTCCGGTATAACTGTCGGTAAACTCAGCAATGACCTCAAAATCGTTTCGACTTGCGTAGAGTCTGCATCCCTCAAGCTGTGTGGGTAGACTGTAGTTTTCTGACTGTTCTTCCGTGCTGACACGAGCGTAGATGGCAGCTTTCTTTGACATGATACGTTCTCCTTTAGTGTCGTTTTTGTCTGTTCTCTTCAAACCGCTTCTGTGCGAGGTCATAAATGACCACGAGCCGATGTGGAAGGTCTTCGCATGGGCGAATGTCACCTGTTTTGACCTTCATCTGTTGCCTCGAAAGAGGCGTTTTTCGGTTCGCTGCTGTGTTGTGATGTGCGGTCTTTGGCATAACTCCTTTCTCTAGTGGGCATTCAATAAAAAAGCCGTCAACGCCCTATGTAGCATTGACGGCAAACGTCGCCCACGAAATAATTGCGCGTTAGCCTTCGATACTGTCGTAACCAGCGTCGTTGGTTAGCTCTCGGCGGGTGCGACCAACACCTTCCGAGAGCGCCTTGTTAAGTTGTCTATTTGAGATTATACCATACTTTTGATTAGAAAAACACATATTTACAACATTTTGGTTTCAGTTTCTAAACTTTGAAGCGTAGCCTTTGCGATACTGCTCCTTTCCGCTGAAAAGACGTGCGAGATTCACTGCACACTCAGCGAAGGTTGACGCATAGGGGGCGCGGCGTTGCCAGTGCCACAGTCGTTGTTCTGTATCAATACAAAGACGTGCATAAAAGCGTCGTGGATTATCTAGTTTCTTTCGGGTTGCCCATTGGATGAGTTGTTCAAGGTCATGCTTGCGGTGGAGAAGACCACAGATTGACCAATAGGCTGAGAAGAACTGTGAGAGGGAGTTGTGCTGATAGTGCTTGAGGAGCGAATCTGGCATATCGAGTCCGAATCTAGCAGGACTCGTAAACCAGAGTCAACATGGGAAATTATTGGTCAGATGTGTGTTGTTTGAACAGAGAAGAGAGCGCCCGAACCATTTGCAGCACAAACTGTTTGGCTTCGAGGCTTGGGAGCTTGCGAAACTCATTGAGGAGCATTTGGTCTACACCCTCTGATTGAACTTCACCTTCGTAGAAATACGACACGGGGACTTGAAGTACCTGAGCGAATTGGGAAAGCTCCATTGCAGTAACCTTCCGTTTTCCAGATTCGCAGAGCGAGATAACTGTCTGGTCTTTATCAACGGCTTCAGCGAAATCTCGCTGCGACATGCCGATATTTTCGCGGGCTTGGCGGATGCGTTGTCCGATTTCTGCTTGAGTGACCACGAATTTCTTCCAAGTTTGCATAAGCTCAATACACGGTCAAGAATTAAATAGCTCATCTGCCGATGTAACGTGCCGATAGCTTACACCTAAAGCGTCCTCAAAGTGTTTTTGTCCACACCTGATTTTCCTTACTTCATCAGGGCGTAGTTCATCGTAATTGGTTGTACTTTTGGTCTCGCTGACAAAGTAGAGTCGCTCCGAACCGTTATCCTCGGCAACTATCGCCCAGTCTGGATTATAGTTCCCGACAGGCGTAGGAACGACGAACCAAGATGGCAACTTCACATAGGCTTTAACCAGTAAGTGGTATTTGTTCTCTAAGTCTTCTACGAACTGCCGTTCCACCTCTGAGTCCACAATCACATGGTCATACAGCGCATTGCTCGCCGGCACAAGGTATTCTTGCCAACTTTCAATCTCAGCGACGAACTGCGTCATCTCATACCATTCATTGATCCGTTCGTATTTGATACCGTCTACCAGTTGGTCAGCTAATTTGTTGCGAATGAGCCTTACTGCAACAGAGGCGAATTCCTGCGGGTTATCCATCGCCTCTCGCTGGCGGTCTTGATTAAGCCTGAAAAGCACACTGAGCAGTGTTTGCCGCGTGATTCGCACGGGCGGGTTGGTGAATTGGAGCATATGCAGCATCACCTCAACAACGTTTTGGCTTGTTCCCTTTGCCGACTGCCGTGCCACTGTTTTCGGAATACCCGTTGCTAAGGCGCGGAACTCGTCTTCGACTTGTACATCAACCAGACTGGTCATGATCTCAACGTGTGGCGGCGCTATAGACAGGCGATCCAGTTCATTGACCACATCAGTGAGCAGCTTTTCAGTGTCAACCTGAACAGCGTATCGAGTTTTCTGCTTAATCCGTTCCCATAAGTCGCGGAATTCCGGGCTAAGTTCATACACACGGCGGTTGAGTCGGGCGATACCTCGTTCCCGCGCATTGGTGGGCTTGGGTGGCGCTCCATCAATACCATACTCTTCTTCCACCTCTTGCTGAAGTGTTTGTACATAATCTTCATAGCTCTGGTTGGCGACAACGGTCAGGATGTTCAGGCGCTCATCACGAACGCGCGCTCCCTGCTGATCTACGGGCAGACGTACACCCCGCCCAATTTCCTGCCGCTTTCGCATGTCTGAGACGGATTGGTTCAACGTACAGATTTGGAAGACGTTGGGGTTATCCCATCCTTCTCTCAATGCAGAATGGGAGAAAATAAAGCAGACCTGTCGTTTGCGTCGGGTCTCTTCATCGTCGTCTGGGCTTGGAAAGGTGAGCAAGGTCTCCTTATCTCGCATGATAAGGTCGTAGGCTTCTTTATCACGCTCGGATTCGCCGGTCTTGCTCTCTTCAAACAGCACATCGCCCATCTTTGTGCGTCTTTGCGCGAAATATGCCCCCTGAACGGCGTCAGCATCAACATCCTGCCATTCTGGATACTTGGCTTTCAGATCATCAAACGCACGCTTGAACAGGCGGCGAATAACCCCGTCTTCTTGAACGTAGTTATCAACCCGATCAATGAAAAACAGGGAAAGCGCCTTGATGTTCTGTTGATGAAGTTTTCTCTGCTTGCGAAAATGCTCTTCGATGGTATAGCGAATTTGAGCGTCAAAAATCGCTTCCTTGTCTGCTCCCGTCGTTTCGCCTACGCGCAGAACGTGACCATTGGTAAACGTAATGCTCTGGTCAGGGATGGAGATTTCTTCGATGATATACGGCGCATAATCGGGAAGATTGGTCACAGCTTGAAGGCTTTGACCATCTGGTTTTAAGGTCACGACTTTTTCTTGTACCGTGCTGTTTTTCCCTAAAACGTGGAGCGCGATCTTTGCTGTTACCGTCCGCTTGGCAGTCTCTACCGCCTCTAGGCGCATAAACACCGATGATGTGCTGCCGACTTGCTGTACCCCGGCAACTTCAATACGCTTCACAAGGCGACGACGATAGGCTTCGTATGGGGTGAGGCGGTACACCCGGTTAAATTCTTTGCCCTTTGGGTGGGTGGCGCTGTAACGCAGCGCTAAAAGGGGATTGAGGCTGGCAAGCGCCTGCTCACGAGCTTCCGTTTTGAAGTTTTGCGGTTCATCCAGGATGAGGATAGGACGGGTTGCCTGTAACAGGTAGAGCGCAGGAACACCTTGCATCTGGTCGCGGTCTTTTTGCCGGATGACATTGGCATCTTTGTTGAACGAATCAATCGTGATAATCAAAAACTCAACGGTGGTTGCCTCGGCGAACTGGCGCAAGCGGGATAAATTGCCCGAATCATAGACCGTATAGCGGTACGGCAGATTACTAAAAAGTTCACGGAAGTGCGCGGCGGTCATCTGGAACGTTTTGAGAACACCTTCTCGAATAGCCACTGTTGGCACGACAATGATGAACTTGTGCAAACCGTAACGACGCGCTAGTTCAAGCGCCGTTCGGATATAGACGTAGGTCTTGCCCGTTCCCGTTTCCATCTCGACGGAGAAGTTGGGGAAACGAACGGTCATTGCTCCGTCTGCGGTTTCGGTGTTTGCTTCGATGTACTGAAGGGCTGTATCCGGTACAAGGCTGTTCTCCGTCTGTATTGCCTGAAGATTGGCAAGCACGTCGGCTTCCGAAATATCCAGACGGTTGGCAATCAGCGCAAACCCGCCCGTTTCAAGCAGTTGCAGCGTGTTCTCCATGTACGGCTGACCGTCAAAAAGATCGACAACCGCGTTAATGGCTGCGAGTTGGTAATCCTGGTTGGCTTCAAACTGTATCTGCATCTGGTTCGCCCTTACTTACAGCGTTTTCAGCCGTGCTTGCAGGGCGAAATTCGCCGCTAACGTATCATTTAAGGCGCTGTCCAGACAAATGAACAGGTCATCTCTGGTCAGCCCAAGCCGGATCAGCAGGTCATCAGGCAGTTGCTCATCCAGACAAATGTAGAAGGTCTGAGCTTTGTCTGGATCGGTCACGCGATAGATGGTATTGCCGTTCACACCGTCAACCAGGGTAATCTCGATGTTCAGCCCATACCCTTCTTTAATGGCAACCTCAAAGATCACGTCCTCCGGTTTCCAGCCTTCGACCAGCAACGACTGTGCCATAAGTTCTAGCTGCTGCAAAATCTCACCCGTATCGTCGGTAGGCTGCCATTGACGGTAGTTGGATTCGGCGAGTTTGAAGACACGGAAGCCTAAATCCGATGGTGCTTGCTCAAATCCATCCAGTTTACCGGATTCTGCCTCTATCATTCGCTGAATAACGCGACGGATGCGTTCTTTGGCAATATCTGTAATATTGAGATAACCGCGTTGATATGCTAGCGAGTCCGGCTTTGTCCTTTCAGGTAATTGAACAAGGATAAAATGTCGATTACCCCCATCTTCGGCATTTTGTGCTATGACAGCATGTGCTGTTGTTCCACTGCCAGCAAAAAAGTCAAGGATAATGTCATCGCCATTTGTTGCAGCAGCAGTGAGATATTGGATAAGAGATGACGGCTTAGGAAAAGGGAATATCTTTTCACCAAACAACTCTTCAATCTCTTTACTACCGCTTTCGGTCATACCAACGGTATTGGGGAATTGGGTGGAAAGCGCTTTTAGTGCATCCTCAGTGCCATATCTCTTTAATGCTTTCGCCTTGTCTTCACTCTCGAATACCCGATAAGCAGGTATTTTGATATTTAGGAATGGATAATCATCAGGGAAAACAATTTTCCCTCTGTCATAATAGTCTTGGAAAGTCTCTTTTGTTACACCCCATACTCTCTTTGGATTAACAGGATATTTTTTTCCTGTCTTTGGATCGATCAGGTCAAAATTGGAGTTAGGTCTTTCTTCGGGAGTTCTTTGTGTCGTTAAATCTGACAATCTCCACCTGTCGTTAGGAAAATCATCGGTTTGATAATATTTTCTTTCATGTTTTGAACCCGCAAGAAACTTGCCACTCCTTGCGTAACAAACAATCCATTCAAAGTCCTGTGAAACTCCAAAAGGTACATCGCTCTTAGCAGTTCTTTTCTTCCAGGGGAAAATTGCGACAAAGTTTTCTTCACCGAAAACTTCGTCCATAAGCGTTACTAAATGATGAACTTCGTTGTCATCTATACTGACAAATATTGCCCCATCATCCCGCAACAACTGGCGAGATAACATGAGGCGCGGGTACATCATCGAAAGCCACGCAGAGTGGAAGCGTCCGCTTGTTTCGGTGTTGCTGGTCAGGCGATTGCCATTGCCGTCCACCTGCCCCGTCATGTGCAGATACGTGTCAAGGGGATCGCTGTAGTTGTCGGGGTAAACAAAGTCGTTTCCGGTGTTATAGGGCGGATCAATGTAAATCATCTTGACGCGCCCAAAGTAGGAACGCCCAATCAGCTTCAGAACTTCAAGGTTATCGCCTTCAATGAAGACGTTACCTGTGGTCTCCCAGTTGACCGACTCTTCCGGGGCTGGAACAAGCGTTGCCCGGCTTGGCATTTGGGCAAGCCGTACTGCATCTTTCTTGCCTGCCCAGGTGAAGCTGAAACGCTCGCTTTTTGAATCGAGGATGTTCTCGCCCAACAAAGCGCGGAATTGATCGAAATCAATTTTGCCTTCACGGAACGCTTCCGGGAAAAGCTCAGCCAGTTGTTGCAGACGCTCTTCAGCCAGATTGATTGAGGTTTTCGATACTTTGTCATGGTTCATACGAAATACTGCTCTCCTGACGCATCATATCTCATCGCGCAACCGTTTCAGCAGCAGTCTGAGATTATCTGCTGGATGCGATGTCTCTGGCGTTGTCACATATCACTCCTAGTGTAGCCGTTCCAGCACTGTTCTGACCAGAGAACATTTAACCCTCTGACGGCTCAGTTTGTAGGCTGCTTAGATTGCCGTTTTCTTCTTTCGCTTCGGGATGGTAACATGCCCGGTCTTCGGACAATTATACCGTCCTTGATTCGCCTCTGTGCCGGAAAACCTGTTCAAGATATAATATTTTCAGATGTTAGCTGAGAAGGTAATTTTCTCCTGTAGCTTGCTCCAAATAATTCATGTCGCACATGAAGCTCTTCAGATAAACCAGGGCGTTTTTTCTAGCACAGGATGTAACTTGAAACTCTGCGATTGTCTCAGGAAAGCAGCAGTGAGATACGCAATGTGATGTGCGTAGTAAGTAGTGATTGGCTCTCCACAAAACGCATT
>DATNRC010000666.1:0-13256 GCA_036703705.1 Candidatus Obscuribacterales bacterium | reverse complement strand
CATAGCGGCAGGACAAACATGGTCATAAACAATCCCTGCTTGTTGCGCGGCACGAGAAACGCCAGCCAGAGCGCGCAACACGTCCCGACAACAAGGCACACAATCGTTGTCACCAGGGCCAATACCACCGATCTGCCCAGTGCCAGCAGATAAGGTCCGGTAAAGAAACGAACGTAATTGTGGAAACTAAAGCCCAGGGCGACACGCCCCAGGTCGTCTCTGCTTCCCACGCTGAAAACGACGAGAATGGCAAGCGGCACGACCATGAATACCGTCAACCAGAGCCCTGCGGGCAAAAGTATTAAGCGTGCCTTCACTGTCTCAGAATTACTTTACTTTTCGCTATTTTTAGGTGCGCCAGACGCCCACCTTTCGTCCAGCCTGATATCTTACCCTATGCTACAGATGAGCTGAACGGATTGAATAAGGCATTTAAGTGGAGGAGGTTTGTATGTCAAATCCAGGCAAAGAAAGGCTTTTTCTCAGGCAATGGATCGGCGAGCGTGTGTCTGTTGTCACTAGAGAGCAATGGAAGTACAGCGGACTTCTGACGAACATCGTATTCGACGGCAATCGGCTTATGTACATCATGCTGGATGACAAGCAGTGTCTCAATTTCGATCATATTGTTGAGATTAGTCTGAGCGCCGATTAGTGTCTTTTGAAAGCGTGATGCTGTCAGCATGGCAATAGGTGACGACCATGGATAAGCTCCGTGTTCTCTTTCTTGGCACGCCTGAGTTTGCAGTGCCCACGCTGAAGGAGCTGATTGCTTTTTCAGGAACGGATGTCGTGGGCGCAGTCTGCCAGCCGGACAGACCGGCCGGGCGCGGCAACAAGCTTCACGTTCCGCCGGTAAAAGCAGTTGCGGAGAGTCACAGTATTCCCGTTTTGCAACCGGAAAGCCTTGCTAAGTCTCCTGAGACGGTTGAGGCCATGCGCCAATTAGAGCCGGACCTCATCGTCATGGTCGCTTTCGGGCAAATACTCAAAAAGAATGTCTTGACCCTTCCCAAGCTGGGAGTGATGAATCTGCACGGATCGCTTCTTCCGGAATATCGCGGCGCGGCACCGATAAACTGGGCGATTATCAACGGCAACACCGTATCCGGTATCACTACGATGTTTACTGATGTTGGTGTCGACACCGGTCCGATGCTGTTGAGAGAAGAAGTAGACATTCCTGAGGACATGAACGCCATTGAGCTTGCGCAAAAGCTGTCCGAAGTGGGCAGCAAACTTGTTATTTCAACGATCAAAAAGCTCATGGACGGCTCGCTTGTGCCAGAAGCCCAGGATGACAGCAAAGCAACTTACGCCCCTATGCTCACAAAAGAGCTCGGGCATATCGATTGGGCAAAAGATGCGCGTCAAATTCACAATCTCGTCCGCGGGCTGGTGCCATGGCCGACTGCGTACTCAACATTCAAAAACAGTCTGGTGAAAATCCTGAAGACACAGGTGAGCGACGGCGGCGGCACGGCATCAAAACCAGGCACGCTCACGAAACTTGGTGAGCACGTCCTGGTTGCATGCGGCAGTGCGGGCGACCAATTGCTTGAGCTTCTCGAAGTGCAGCCGGCAAACAAGAACCGAATGCGGGCGCAAGATTGGTCTAACGGGGTGCGCCTCACATCCGGAGAGGCTTTTGAATAATGTCGCCCAAGGATGAAGCAAGTGCCAAAAGCCCTTCCAGAGGGAGAAGCAAATCTTCGAGCAGGGAACAAAAGGCGGCTCCGAAAGACAAGAAGCAGGAGTCAGCCGACAAATCCGAACAACCTTCGGACAACACGACAGCGCAGGGTGTGAAGGCGCGGAGATTGGCTCTTGAGACGCTTATCAAAATCGAGAGAGACAAGGCTTTTGCCAATCTTGCCCTGTCGGCCGCGTTTAAAAGAAAGGTGCTCACCGAAAGAGATCGCGCGTTTGTGACAGCGCTTGTGCAGGGAATTGTTCGCAACCTTACGGTTGTCGATGCAAACATCAAAACAGTATCAAAAGAGCCACTGGAAAAGATGCCGCTGATACTGAGAAATTTGCTGCGTTTAGCTTTCTTCCAGCTCGACTTCATGCAAGATATTCCGCCGTCAGCGGTTGTCGACACATCTAACCGACTGGCAAGAACGCTCGGTCATGAGGGAATGGTGCGATTCGTCAATGGCGTGCTCAGAGGTTATTTGCGAAAAGGAAAAGCCGGCGGCCCAGCCGCAACAGAGCCGGCACCACCGCCTGCTGCTCTCAGCAAGAAGTACTCGCTTCCCTTGTGGCTGACCGAACGATGGGTAAATCATTTTGGCGAAAAGGAAGCTGAGAAGCTGTGCGCCTGGTCTCAGACCGAGCCGCAGCTCGTCATTCGCGTTTGCGAGACAAGCATCGAGCCCAAAGGCTTTCGCAAGATTTTAATGGATAAGGGGATTGCTTGCCAAAGAGGACAACTCGTCCCTTCTTGCTTGATTTTGGTAAATGAAGAAGGAAAGAAATCCTTTCGCGGCTCCCCGGAAAAGCTTCCCGGCTACGAAGAAGGATTGTTTGCTGTTCAGGATGAAGCAGCGGCATTTGTAAGCATAGTGCTAGACCCAAAACCGGGCGAATTGATTGTCGATCTTTGCGCTGCGCCTGGCGGCAAAACGCTGCACATAGCAGAGTTGATGAACAACAGCGGACGAGTGATAGCAGTCGATCGGAGCGCAGCACGCCTGGAATTGATAAAGTCATCACGGCGCCGGATAGCACTCACCAATATCGAAATCGTGGAAGGGGATGCTCGAACGATCACAGTCTCCGCCCCTGCCGATAGAGTCCTTCTCGACGCGCCATGCAGCGGCACCGGAGTTTTGAACAGGCGATCCGACATAAGGCAGCGCAGAGAAGCAATCGATGTCGAAAATCTCATAGTCCTGCAGCGCCAGTTAATCGCACATGCAGCGGAGCTGGTTAAACCAGGTGGCGTGCTTGTTTATTCCACCTGCTCTATTGAGCCTGAAGAAAACGCGCAAATCATCGACTGGTTTTTGAGCACACATCCCCACTTTCACACCGAGCCCATATTGCCGTTCGTTCCCGAAAAATTGCTGAAAAAATGGTTTCCGGCAAAAGTGACTGGGGATCGTATGGATGCGGCCGCGAATACGGATGCGGCTGCGAATACGGATGCGGCTGCGGATGTGGCTGCGAATACGGATGTGGATTTGGATGCAGATACCGCTTTCACTGGGCTGGAAAGAGGGATGGTGCAGTTTTTGCCTTCGCGGCACGAGGTGTCCGGCTTTTTCATCTCAAGATTGAGACGCGATTAGCCGCCGTTCCCAAGCTATCGGCTGCCTTGTTTCCCCCTAGCTAGCGTTTTGAACTTTTATGTTTAAAAGCAAAAGCGTCCGAAAATTCTGCATTGTAGCTCTCAAGCCTGACTATTTGAGCCTTCCATGACTTCATCCGCTATCACCGCCAACAAACTTATAAGTTTAAAATGCATAGGGGCCTGCAATCCTCAGCAATGTTCAGCAGTCCTCAGCAATCCTCAGCTTCGTTCAGCAATGTCCAGCCATTGCTCAGCAAACAGCCAGTCGCTTGCTGGTGTGTGGCGTTGCTTTTCTGTCTTTCAAAGCAGCTCTGAAATCCACAATTGCTCTGACGCCGAAAAGGAGAACGACAGCGGGCCAGAAGAATGTGTTTGCGGCAAGGGCGATAAAGGTGAGGACGACAGTGGCGAAGGCTACGAACAGGCTCTCGGTGGCAAACCTATGGCAGAAGTTCTGTGACATCCTCTCCCCCTTTGTCCTCAGCGGACCAGAACGCTTTCGATGAACTGTACTGTAGGCAAAATTTGTGTCTTTTTGGTAGAAGGTTCGTGACAAATCTGTGAAATCCAATACGTTTTGCATGGGCATTACCATACTCGGCACTTCTGCAAAAATTCTGAAATCAACTGCATAACAGCCGAATTCTCCGGAATTTCAAGCATCACCGGGGCATGATTGGATGTTGCATAAATCAGGGTACGAGATGTTGGAGCATTTCTTGCACGCTGAGAGGAGAGCCTGTGACCTTCGGAGCAGAAATCTTACTTTTCTTCCTGTCTGTGTATGTTCTTTCGTCCATTAAAGTCATAAACGAGTACGACAGATTGGTCGTTTTCCGCTTCGGTAAAGCTAAAGCCTCTGTCGGTCCCGGCATTTCCTTCGTCTGGCCAATCGTGGACAGTTATCGGAAGGTCGATCTCAGAATCATGACCATGCCCATTCCTCCGCAAGAAATCATCACCAAGGACAATGTCTCAGTTCGGACGTCGGCAGTTTGTTTCTTCCAAGTCGTCGATCCATATAAAGCAGTGACGAAAATCGAAGATCCTTTCATCGCTACCAACCAGATTGCCCAAACTGCCTTACGCAGCATCCTGGGACAACATGAGCTCGATCAACTGCTCACCGATCGCGACCAAATCAATGCCAGCCTGTCGGCGGTAATCGATCGCCAGACTGAAGGATGGGGTGTGAAAGTGCTGGCAGTTGAAATCAAGGACGTTGAGATTCCGGAGGGAATGCAGCGCGCGATGGCCAAGCAAGCGGAGGCAGAGCGCGAGCGGCGTGCCAAAGTGGTGGCGGCAGAGGGCGAGCACCAGGCAGCCGCAAAACTGGCCCAAGCGGCAAAGCTGATTTCCTCCGCACCAGGCGCCATGCAATTGCGACAGTTGCAAACGATGGTCGAGGTATCCACGGAGAAATCGTCAACTCTGGTCTTTCCCATTCCCATCGAGCTTCTGCCGATGATCAATCGCGCAAATGCGGATCCGGCGGCGGCGGACCAGGCCATTATTGAATCAGAGACTGTAAGGATAATCGCAACAGACGATAGAACTTGAGGCGTTAATCGCCCAGACTAACTCTATTGCGCCACAACCGATATCTGTCGGCAAATGTGTTTCGCTCAAGACCACGTCACGTGCCTAGCAACTACTTTTGTTGCGCCGTCAGATCTTTCAGAAATTCGAGGAGAGTCTTTTCCTTCGGCCGAGTAAGTATCCAGACGCACGCTTCTGTAATGGCTTCCCGCAATGGTTCTTCGGGATCGTCGCTGATGTCCTTCTCAAAGATCAATTTATATGGTGCGATGTTTTCTCCGTACCACAGAAAGACACGCGTCGTCTTTGCAAGTCCAAAGTTAACGAGCAGATGATCGATGTCTTGCGGCGGCGAAACATCAAAACCACTTTTGTACTCTCGCGCCGTATCAGCTGCATAAGCAACGTCCAGTCCTGCGCGCCATTTGGCAAAAAGACCACCCTCTGTGCAGGCCCGCCCCCGCGAAATTATGACCCCGCAATTGGAATGAGATCCTGAAGAGTCGGAAGCATCCTTGCGCCTGTATGTCAGCCAGCCGCGCCAGTCTTTGGGCACGTTATCGCCGAGTTTGATTCCTATCTCCTGCTCAATCATCTCAAGCAAAAGCCAGCATTCGTGCGGCAGTTCGTTGAGACCGCCTGCGCACTCCTGCTTTGCTAAAAGATCCGATTCCAGTTCCAGCAATTTTGGATTGAACATTTTTCAGCCGCCCAACCGACGCCAAGCATTGGCTTTACGAGAATACCAACAATTCTATTCCACCCTGAAAGGCCGATAACCGGTTCTATCAATCTTCAGGAGTTATCTCCGTGTATGCCAGAGCCAATGCCAGCAATAGCATCAAAAGGCCGAAAGCAACACGCAAGTTGGAATCCCTCAGCTTGAGCGCCACAGTGCTGCCGATAAACGACCCTGGCAACGAGCCCGCCAGCATCATGAGCGTCAATGGAAATCGCACGTGCCCGGCCATGGCATGTGTTACGGTGCCCGGCATCGACAAAGCGGCAACGACGATGAGCGACGTGCCAAAGGCGGTTTTCACCGGCGTGCGGAAGAAGAAGAGCATGGCCGGGATCATGATAAATCCCCCGCCGACGCCGAAAAACCCAGCCAGCAAACCGGACACAAGCCCAAGCAACAGGGGCCCGGCATTGCTGTATCGGCCTTGAGAAGTCACGCCTGCGCCTTGCTCAGGCTTCGCGCCCGGCGTTTCCTCCTTGATTTCTCCATTCGCTTCTTCCTTCCCATCTTCCTTCCCATCTTCCGCTTCCCGGGTCTTCTTCAACTTTTGGGTCAAGCCGAAACTCAAATCGATGCCTGAGATAGCCAACAATAGCGAAAACAAGAGCATCAGGGTGAGAGCCTGCGTCTTCGCCGAAGCGACTGCACCGGCTATGGTGCCGATGATTGCTCCCGGCGCCAGTTGTGCCGCCAGTTTGCCATCAATCTTGCCCTGGCGGATATAGTTGAACGCCCCGAAAATGGCCGTCGGAATGATAAGAGCCATCGAGGTGCCTACGGCAATATGCGCATCGTCGCCGAGCACCATCCGGATGAGCGGCGTGCAGAGAATGCCGCCCCCAATACCGAAACCACCAGAAACAAGCCCAGTAGCGAACCCTATAGCCAGCGCTTCCAGTATGTAGGCGAGATCGAAGTTCACATGTAGGTGGAGAGCAGTTTTCCAAGGTCGGGATTTTCACCAATCATCCTCTGAAACATCGGATTTTTGGCGAGAATTTTTGCCACTTGCTTGTCACGCTTGATGGCACGATAGATGCCTTCAGGGTCGAGAACGACGACACGGTCGGCTTCCTTATTTCTCGCCAACTCGCGACTGACGTCCTTCCACCGAGTGAGGCGGCGGCACAGATAGTGGTCGGTCTCGGCAATATCGCCAAGACGGGGATGCTTAGCCAAAATCATCGCCGCCTTGTGATGTTTGGTGATCGACTCAACCAGCTGCGGATTTGCCTCGCATGCCTTATCAAGCCAGTGATAGCGAGCCATTTCGCAAGCTGTGCTTTTGTCCTTGCGCACTCGCTTGGCCGGTATAGCCGTCGAACTTTGCTGGACAGCGGGACGAAGCGCCGGCTGACTTTCCTGAGCAATCAGTGGACGAGCGTCGTGAGCCACCACCGGATTTCCGTGCATGACAAATGGGAAGCCAGACACTATGATGAGGTCCCAGATCAGTCTCTTTGTGGCTAACATCAACCTCTCCTTCTCCCTGAAGAGCAATGTCCGTCATTATTTAAGCACTTTCCAAGTGCGGCAAAACTAAATAACCGCTCACCCTCTCTTCCCGCGCCTCTATGAGCGCCAAACTGCACAAAAGCAACAGGTACAATTCTTTCAGGAGGAAGCGCTGTCTAACATCCGCCAGCGGGCTGAAGTTTTGGAAATTTAGGTAAGAATCCTCGCTGCGCATCCGCGCACCGGCATCCAATAGCAATCTCCCATAAGGAGGGACGGCTGTGACCGGACCCAGTGGTCCACAAAAAGATGCCTCTGATGCTAATCAACCTGTCAGCGATAAAAGGCCGCCGGCACAAGAGGAGCAAAATCAGCTTTCTCTTGGCGACCTTGTCTCACGCCAGGGGGGACTCGAGGAGGTAAGAAATTCCTCTCGTTTGGGGCGATCGCAGAGCGATACGGGCATGGCTCAACAGGCGGCTCATTGGAATCGGTTTGTCTCTGGACGATCGATTGCCCGAGGCTTAACGGAGGAGCTCAGACGCGAGCTCACGCGCGATGCCCAGGGACAGCCTTTTACTCCCCGGTCGTTCAAGGCGGAGCCGCCGCAAATGAATCGGGAATTTACCTGGTCGGCGCGGCAGGGTCTTGATCAGTCCGCCAATCAAGGTCTTAACTTTCCTATAGGACTCAGGCAGTATTTTCAACTGCGCAAATCAGAATTCCAGCCAATTGAGGAAAAACCCGCCACCGAGCTGCTTTCAAGGGTTGACAAGCTTCTCAATGAGACGCCTGTAAAAGAGGACAACACAAGGACGCCTGCCGAAGAGCGGGAACTATTGCAGAGCCGAGAGGCTCTTCAAAACAGTAAGACCAGCGATGAAGCACTATCAAAAGCACTTCATCTGGCGCGACTCTACCAGCATTTGCGTTATATTGAGGACGCTCAACGAGCTATGCAATTCGCTCTCGGAATAGATCCCGATAATATAGTCGGCAAGCAGCTTTTCAAGGAATTAGAACGCATGCATCCCGTGGATATTGGAGTATCGTCAGCACCGCTTCCCGTTCCCGCCTCAGTGACAAAGTCGGCTTTGCGCAAACGCATCCACGATTTGAGTCGCGGCAGAATCATGGTCGTAGGCGATCTGCTTATCGACGAGCTGCTCGAAGGAAAGCCGGAGCGCATATCGAGAGAGGCTCCGGTATTGATACTCGAGCACGTGGACACAGTGCTCATTCCCGGCGGTGCCTCCAACACGGCAAACAACGTGGTTGCCCTGGGCGGTCAGTGCCATGCCGTCGGTGTTTGCGGAGCCGATGATTATGCGCAAAAGATGGCTGATATGCTCACTCGCCATCACATCCGCCACAGCCTCGTCCCGGACGTCACGCGCCCGACGACTGTGAAAACCAGAATTCTCTCCAAGTCGCACTCTCTTATGCAGCAGCTTCTGCGCCTGGATCGCATATCGCACCATCCAATCAGCCCGATGGTGGAAAGAGCGGTCGTGCAAAAAATTCGTGAAACCGCCAACAATTATGACGCCATCATTCTGTCCGACTATCGTGCAGGCGTCATCACCGATGGTGTCATCGAGGCGTGCAGGGAAATGGCGAGCTATCATCACAAACAGCTGATAGTCGATGCTCAGGGAAATTTCGAGCGCTTTCGCAACGCTACGCTGCTGACGCCGAACCAACCCGATGCCGAGAAGGCCGTCGGTTTTCAGATCAATTCGAAGGAGACGCTGGAAAGGGCAGGTGCCGAGTTGCTTGCGGCAACCAATGCAGAAGCAGTTCTCATCACGCGCGGACCTGAAGGAATGGTTCTTTTCCGTAAGGACCAGCAGCCCGTAGAAATGCCTGTTTTCAACAGAAGCGATGTTTTCGATGTCACCGGCGCCGGTGACACCGTCGTAGCGACAATGGCCCTGGCGCTCGTTACCGGCGCCACGCCAGTCGAAGCAATGGCCCTCGGCAATCTTGCGGCCGGTATTGTCGTGAGAAAGTCCGGCACGGCTGTTACGAGTCAAAAAGAGATGATCGAGACCCTCGAGCAGTTGAACATAGCCGAGACATAGACAGCGCATGAGCGGGCGCAGGCGCCAGAAGCCGCCTTTCCAAATGCCATCGCTATGGCGCGACCGGTGGTTGCAAGAAAGAGAGCCAGCCGAATTGTGCCAGTTTCGCCCTTGACGGTGAGGCTTGACCTAAGAACAAGTCAACGCACCTCTCGATTCTCTCTGGCGAATTCCGCTCTAAGCAAAAGCGCGAGCAAGCGGAAATTTATTGTGGTCAAGGCTCTTCCACGAATCCATGACTTCTTCCTGCAATTCGGGAGGAAGCGAGGCAATCAAAAGCCAGCAATGATCGTAAACTTTCTCGCAGGCCGCTCTTGTCGCTTCATCGATTTGAGCGTGAGCTGACTCTGCGCCTTCACGCGGCTGGCAGGCCTCGAGAGTGGATTCGGCAAGAACAAAAGACAATTCCGGAGCTGCTTTTGCCAAGCGCTTCTGCTCATCGAATTTGCTCTGGTAAGAAACCGGGGCTGGTGGTGAAGGCTCACACACGCACGCCTCCAATTGGGCTTGTTGGACTTCCGGCTGTTTTTCCTCCTTAACTAATTCGAACCCGCCAGTAGGATTCACACAAAAACCAGCCATCCTGAATTCTCCAAGGTAGGGGGAACCGCCTGCATCTGCATCTACGCGCAGTGTTTGAAATTTTGACAGCGCCCTACGTAGTTCCCGCAGTATGTTTTACTGGCACTATAATGAAGCGTCTTTCTTACAGAGGATTGAAAAGTGTCGACAATTCAGCGCATCAAACTCAATATTCTCGACTGCGCCGTGGCGGGCATCGTTGTCCTTTGTCTTTTGGGCTTCGGATTGGCAAGGGCAGGTTACGCCGGCGTCGACAAGGTTATACAGGGCACCTCGAAAGTGCAGATCGACGTATATATCACTGGTCTCAAAACTCGGGACACTCAGCTGTTTAAGGTGGGCGAGACGTCGTCCATCACCATTCGCAATCAGCCAGTGCATCCGCCCATGGTCATTACAAAGGTTGAGCGCTCGCCCAAGCAAGTGGCGTTCCTCTCTCTTGACGGCAAAAAGGCTCTCGCTTTTGCCGATCCAGCCAATCCCATTGCCCACGACTTTCTTGTCAGCGTCCAGGACGAGGCGGAAAGGACACAAGACGGCTTTGTTGTCAGAGGCAACAAAATCAAAGTTGGAAATCAAATCGAGCTGGAGTCATTTAAATATCGCGTGCAAGGCGTCGTCGTCGACATCAAAGCTGTGCCCTGAAGAGGAAGGAGCAAGATTTGACCGCATCGCCGATATCTATAGTCGCCCTTTCAACACTCGACGAAAAATGGAGAAGCACTCTTTCCGGTTCTCTTCTCTACCGCATCGTTGGGGCGCCAATAGCGGCTCTCAGCCGGATGGCGCGCAACACCTCAGAAAATACGGGGCGGCTGGGAACATTTTTGCAGCAATGCGCTTTTCTTATGACATTTGTATTGTGCGGGCTCTTGTGGTTGCCGCAATTTGCCGCCGATAAAGAAGGCTTAGCAATCATCGCCCTGGGCGCTCTTGCTGTATGGCTTTTTGGAAAATTTCTCGGTGGCGCTGAAGAGCGGCGATCGTCGGCTGTGGATGCACTGGTGTTGCTGTATCTTGCCTTGAACATCGTTGCGGCGGCAGCATCTCATTACTTCGTCCCCAGTCTGAAAGGCGTGGCCAAAGTCATAGTGTATGTATCGTCATACTTCTTATTCACTTCCATAGCCACTACGCCGCGACGCCGTTTGCTTTTGTTGTGCGCGCTTGTCGCCGGAGGATTCGCGGCTTCTCTTTATGGGCTCTATCAATATAAGATCGGCGTCGAGCCCCTGGCTACGTGGGAAGATCCGACAGTAGACACAAAAACAACACGCATATACTCCACATTGGGCAATCCCAATCTGTTAGCCGGCTATCTTCTTCCCCTCATTCCAATTGCTGCCTGTTTGAACTTCGTTGTTGTAGCCTTAAGGAGATACTTTTTTCTCCTTATTACTATGCCTGTGACTGGAGCGATTCTTGGCGCTTGCGTTCTCACCGGCAGCCGAGGCGGTTATGTGGGAATGGCAGCGGTTTTCGCAGCGCTGGGGGCGATCGTTGCTGGCTGGATATGGATAAAGGCCCCCAAGTTGCGGCCGCTCATCATTGTCGCCCTCATCGCCGCACCAATCCTTTTGTCGACGGCCATCAATTTTGTACCGCAAGTGGAGCAGAGGATAAGCTCGATATTCGTCGGACGGGAGCACAGCTCCAATTCATTCCGCATGAATGTGTGGCTTGCCTCTCTTAATATGTTCAAGGACAACTGGTGGTTCGGAATCGGGCCCGGAAACCAGGCTTTTCGCCTGGCCTACGGTCTTTATATGAAAAGCGGTTTTGATGCGCTCGGCACCTACTGCGTTCCGCTGGAGGTGGCCGTCGAGACAGGCATCACCGGTCTTGCGTGCTTCGCTCTTTTGGTGGCAGCCTGCCTGGGGCGTGCTCATCTCATCTTCTGGAGCAAGGACGCGGGCTGGGAGCGATGGATTGCCTTAGCAGCAGCGACAGCGTTAGTAGGACTGATGGCGCACGGTCTGGTCGACACTGTTTTCTTCAGACCGCAAGTGCAATTCATCTTCTGGTTGGTTGCTGCCCTGACCCTTTTCAAGCCGCCGGCGCCCATTCATGAGAGCTCATCAGTCAGCGCCCCGCCCCCTGGAGTTTCACATCCCCCTCGCGTTTGAAAGCTCAAGCCTACGAGTTGAGATGAGATATTCGCGCCTCCTTCTGCTTTCAGACGTTAAGATCAAGAAACTATCGGATGCAAGAAAACCATCAGAGCCAAGAGTTGGAAAAACATGGCTCAATCTCAGGAGTGTGTTCTCTTCTTACCTTCCATTGGGTAGACGCAGCCAAAGCAATCGAAATTGTCCAGCAGCGCAGCCTATCCATATGGCCGAACCACGGCATCCATATATTAAGGATTGAACATAGATATATATCTTATGGAGTAGAAAACCGCATTTAACGGTTCGATATGTCATATAGACATGTTTTTTCAAAAAGAATGTGTCCCTGGAACATAAATTGACGAAAAACGAAGCCCGGAAGCGCAAAATTATGTTCATATGACATAAAGGCAGAAGCGAGAGCTATGAAGGCGAAAACGCGTCCGGTGAATACGCCTTGCTCTTCTAACGATGTAATCGGACAAAAGTCACTTTCACGCAAATTATGAATTGCAATTCATTAATTACATTTAAGCTTTGATTGAACGAGGCTTTAGTTTTTCGCTTACATTAGCAGCCGCTAATATAATTCGGAGCCAGTCGGGATCTCCGGAGTTGTGAAACTGCACGGCATAAGCCGCAACAGGACAGAGGGCCAATCTTGACAGCTGGCGAACATTAACGGAGAATAATTAATAGGATTTTACTATCGTCGCCCCTCATATGTCTTTCAAAGGACCCAAACCTCTTTTCAGGCCAGAACCCTCGCGTCGGTTATGATGCCGACCACTTTCGGAGGAAATCAAAGCGATGAAATTACGTCGTCGACGAGGTGCAACGCTCGGTCTGGTGGCAGTAGTAGTGCTGGTTATTGCCATTCTCGGTATTGGCTTCTATTTCCTGTCCAAAATCATGGGCGGTGGAAGAGAAGTTGCCAACGCCACCGATGCAGGCGCCATGAACGTCGCGAAAAGGGCACTAAAAGAGCCCACAACAACCGTAGCAGCAAACTCTGAGTTCGACGGACTGGGCGTGGACCTCACCACGGGCGTCCCCAACGGCTCGGATACGTTCAACTTGCTCGCCTATAACCGTGCAGTCGGTCGAGCCATGCTTGTCGCCTTGAACGCGAAGGCAATCGGTTCTGCATCGACGCCGTTTGCCAATGAAACTCTGACGCAATTGGCGGCCCTGGGTAATCAACTCAAGGCTCAGCTTGATGGTGGCGGCCTTTTGCCCGGCTATTTCGCCGACATGGCTGGACGTCAGAATGTCAAAATGATGGGTCCCGGCAGCGACGTGCAGCTGTCCGGCAATATTGCTTGTGCCTGGATGACGCCTGTCGATCCGCTCAATGCAAAGACCAACGTTTACATCAATCCGGCCGTCGTCGCCAACCTGGGCGCAGGAGTTCCGGCCGATCTGGCTGCCCGCTCGGTCTCAAC
>DATNRC010000665.1:0-17654 GCA_036703705.1 Candidatus Obscuribacterales bacterium | reverse complement strand
CCGCCGAGACGGGCAATTTCTTTTACAGTTGATGAACTTATAAAAGAATACTCGGCTTTTGTCATGAGAAAAATAGTTTCTAGTTCAGGTAAGAGCTGCTTATTGGTCTGCGTCATGCCCAACTCTGCCTCGAAATCGGATATAGCGCGCAGCCCTCGGATGAGAATTGTCGTTTGATTTTGTCTTGCGTAATCAACGGTCAATCCCTGAAATGAGCCTACTTTCACGTTTTGCAGATCCTTAACCGCCTCTTCAATAAGCTTTGTTCTTTCTTCCACAGGCAACAGCGGGGATTTCCCTGGGTTGCCGACCACTGCCATGATCACTTCATCGAAGAGCCTGCTGGCCCGCGAGATGATATCCAAATGCCCATACGTCATAGGATCGAAAGAGCCTGGATAGATAGCGCGGACCATATACAATCGGTCAGAAACTGTTAAATGACTTGGTTTTTCACCTTGTCAATGTGCGCAATGATAGCACGCGTCCGCTCGCCTCTTAGGGATCAACTTACTAATATTTGGGCTCATTCCGTGTTTGTGGAAATGGAGCAAAATTTTATGTCACTTCGGCGCTTGATATCTCTGCGCTCTTGAGAGTGGGCAGGTTTTGAGCGCTGCCTGCTTCGTCGAAGCTGATCTCTCCGCCTTCCATCTCCGCTTCGTAAACGGGCAGGTAAAAGTAAAAAGTGGAGCCCTTTCCAAGCGCCGACTCAACGTGGACGCGACCACGGTGCTTCTCTATGATCTTCTTCACGATCGTCAAACCAAGCCCGGTGCCCTTGATCGTGTGCACCTTGCGCTCCACGCGATAAAAACGATCGAAGACCTGAGGCAAGCATTCTTCCGGAATGCCGATGCCGTTGTCTTTGACGCTCACAGAAACTTCTTTCGTTTCTTCATGGTGGCACACGCTGACCTCGATTTGACCGCCCGAAGGCGTGTACTTGATGGCATTGGTTAAAAGATTGATCGCCACGCGCTCTATTGATTCCCTGTTCATCAACACAGGCGGGAGCGTTTCTTCCATATTGAGAGTCAGCTCCAGTCCGCGATCTTTCGCCATCATATTTACCGCGCGTATTGCATACTCAACCGCTTCGCTCACCGAAAACGGCATCATTTCAAGCTCTCGATCCCCTTCTTCGATACGGCTCAGCTCGAGCACGTCGTTGACCAGATACATCAAGCGATCCGCTTCCGAGTCGATGATTTGCAGGAATTCCCTGTAAATCTCAGGTTCGAGCTTCTCGCCGTGATTGCAGAGAGTGTCCACATAGCTCTTGATAGACGTAATCGGCGTGCGCAACTCGTGGCTGACGTTGCTTATGAATTCGTTTTTCATGCGCTCGAGCTCAGCTTCTCTTGTTATGTCGTGCATGATCATTACGGAGCCGAGAAACTCTTTGTTGAGCACGATGGGAGCGATGTGCAGTCTTACCGTCAGATCGCCCAGATGCACGGTTTGAACGACCGGCTCCAGAGAGCCTGGGGAGACGGTGTCCGTGAAGGCTTGCACCACCCGGCAGATCTGCGGCGAATCGGGACCCTCCGTGCAAAAGACGAGCGGTTTGCCGAGAAGCTCTTTGGCCTCTTTGGCGAACAACTCGGTGGCGGCGAAATTGACGATTTGCACTTTATTGTCGCGATCGCACACGACCACGCCATCGGCAATGGACATGAGCACAAGCTCTAATTTGTTCCTTTCCGATATGTATTTGTTGCGCTCCGCCATCAGTGTGTCCACATTTTGCTTGTCGTACTGCTGCAGGCGACTGGACATATAGTTGAAGGCGTTTACCACATGGTCGATTTCGCGCCCCGCTCTTTGCCCCTTAATCTGGTGCCCGAAGCGCCCGGCCGCTATTTCGCTTGCCCCCTGCGACAAGACGCGCAGAGGCCTGTTGATAAGCGCATAGTTGGCCCAAAGTCCTAGCGCACCGAGCAGCCCCACAAGACCGAAGATGGAAAGCAAGAAATTGCGCGTCTCCCGGGGTGTGCCCAGGATTGTGAAGGCATTATTGTCCAGCCCGACCCAGCAAATTCCCAAATCTTCGTTGTTGCGCCGCATCGGCACGGCGATGTTGGTTATCGCTCGATAACCGGGAGGGCTGGCATATACGTTCGGGCCGGGATATTGTTTGGGATCTTGGCGGTAAATGGGGAAGATTTTGAGGGCGCTTTCCCGCTTGCTGTGGAGCGCTTCACTGTCCAAGAGCACCTTTCCGGAAGTGTCGCAAAAAACGATATAGGCAATGGCAGGCGTTTGGGCACGCTCTGTGAGAATGTAGTATTTAAGCCCCTCGAGATTGCCCTGATTGGTCAGCGCTTCGGCGCCTCCCCGGGCGAGGGCCTGGGCAAAAGCCATGCCGAAATGCTCGACTGATTGGTTAAGAACCGCTTGCGCTCTTGCCACCCAAACCCAGGCGGTAAATGTGACCAGGGCGGAGATGCTCAAAACGCCCAAAACAAGGAGCTGTTTCTGCGCAGAAATTCGCCCCCACATGAGAAGCATGTGGTCGATGGCGCGTGGCGCCTTGAGATGCGTCCTCTTTTCTGGACTTATGGAAGGATCCTCTCTCGTGGCATATTGCGGTGGAAATCGCCTCTATCCGGCGTCTAGACCAATTTTAGCGGAATTAATGGAGGAGCATAGCCGCAATGTACGGTCAGCCCACCGGTTTTCACGGTTTAAATCGCGGTTCTCAAGGGCACATTTGGAGGAGGGGGGGCAAGACGAGAACACAAAACAAGGATTAACGATTGTGACAGACGTGGATCTCTCTTACTCCGAAGACAAGACGGCGAAAAAGCGAAATTCCAGACCCGTGTTCCTTAAAGAGGAGGAGACGGACGAGCTGGTTCGGCGCTATATGCCCTTGGTTCGGCAATTAGCTCGCCGTTACAGCCAGTTTAATCCTGATTATATGGAAGACCTGGTGCAAGTCGGCTCCATAGGCTTGCTCAAGGCGATTAAGTACTACGACCCCAGAAGGGCGCGCTCGGCCAGCTTCAAAACCCTGGCCACGTGTTACATCCGCGGCGAGATTCGCCACTATCTGCGCGACCATTGCTCGCTGGTGCAGGTCCCCAGGCGCCTGACCGAGATGAATTCGCAGCTGGCGCAACTGGAGGAGAAGCTGACCAAAGTCCTCGATCACACGCCCACGGTGCACGAGCTTTCGGCATATTCCGGCTTTAGCGTGCAGGAAGTCCTCGAAGCCCAGCAGTCCTGGGAAGCTCGCATTCATTATGAGTCGTTTGATTCGCTGGGAGACGATGATGAGCGCGACGATAAGCGCAGCCTCTGCGAGACAGTTCCCGATCGCAAATATCAGGACTCGATAGCTTCTTCCGAGGAGCGCGAGCTTGTGGCCCAGGCTTTGAAAAAGCTGGGCGAGAAAACGAGGCAAATTGTCGAGTTTGTCTTCTTTTACGACCTTTCGCAAAAAGAGACGGCGACAGTTCTGGGTTTGTCCGAGATGGGCGTATCGCGCGCCGTGCACAGCGCCCTGAAAAAACTCAAGGACATCATTCAAAACGACACCGTATCGACCAGACGTTAATTCCAGGCTGCGTGAAGGCTGGGAGCAAGGTCAGATTAAATCTGGCAGCCGGAGTGGTTGTCAAGATTGACAACTGCTTAGACAGTGCTAAGATTTGCCACTTGTGGGCCTTGAAAGCGAGTATATGCGCTGGATTTGCCCAAGCTGAGCGAATCTTCATTTACTAAGAAGAATTTGGTGAGGATTGAATGATGCCAATGACCGGCGAGTCAATAGTGGCTCTCGACCATTTGGATAGCCACCTCAAGGCGCTTCTAAAGCTTAGGCTGAGAGAATTCGTGCATCTCGGCCCGTGGTTTGAAGAGGCAGCCGAGGTTGAGATGCCCCGTTTTTCGGGTCGCGACGACCTGCCTTTCACGGAGGCGCTAAATTCCCCGCCGGAGCGCGATCCCTCATGCCCAAACAGGCACGGGCGCAACCTCAACCGGCGCCGCCCCATGCGACCTCTCCCCAGATAATTGAGTCCAGACGCCCCTCTCTCGTGTCCGTGCTCGGTGTCACGGCATGATGCGTCAGGCGCGAGCAGGAAAGAGCTGCAATGCCGCTCTCCACTTTTCGGGCGGAGATGTAAACATGGTCGGGACGAGAGGATTCGAACCTCCGGCCTCACCCACCCCAAAGGTGCGCGCTACCCCTGCGCCACGTCCCGATTACGTATGGTTCTGGCGCCATTATACTATGATGAGTTAGTTCCTCCGGTAGCTTTGCGCTTGCAAATGGTTCACTGGAATCATTTTTGCAAGGAGTCTCGATCAGTTTAGTGCAGATACGCCCTTCTGAATTGTTTGATTTCCCTCTGGACGATTTTCAGGTCGAGGCAATCTCGCATTTGGAGGAGGGCAGGAGCGTCGTTGTTTGTGCGCCCACGGGAGCAGGAAAAACAGTCATTGCCGAGTTTGCCATCGAGTTGGCGCTGGCGAGCAACAAGCGATGCTATTACACGACACCACTGAAAGCGTTGTCCAACCAGAAGTTTTTTGATTTCCGGCTCAAGTATGGCGACGAGAAGGTCGGCCTTTTGACAGGAGACATATCCATCAATCGCGAAGCGCGCGTCGTCGTAATGACGACGGAGGTGTATCGCAACATGCTCTATGGCACCATTCTTGGTGACGTTGGCAGGAATCTTCGAGATGTGGCTTTTGTCGTCCTTGATGAATGCCATTACATGAACGATGAAGAACGAGGCACCGTTTGGGAAGAGTCGATCATTTACTCTCCAAAAGACATCCAGCTCGTCGCGCTGTCGGCCACGATTGCCAATGCCGAGGAACTGACGACATGGATCGACGAAACGCATGGCCCGACGTCGCTTGTGCTTTCCAACTTCCGTCCGGTGCCGCTGCGTTTTTACTATTTCGGCGATCGAAGAATCTACCCGCTTCTCAGTCCGGGGCGCGGCGTCAACACTTTGTTGAAAAGCCGCTTCGGCAATCGGAAACTGATGCATCGAGATCGCAAGCGGCGCGCTATTCCTTCGCTGGGAGCGCATCCTGCTGACGTGCTTGCGCAGTTGTCCGCGCGCAATATGTTGCCTGCGATTTACTTCCTTTTTTCTCGCCGCGGCTGCGAAGAAGCGATGAAAAAGTCGCGCGGCATCCCGCTTCTGTCTCGTGATGAGCAGGAGCAATTGAAAAAGGTGGTTGAAGGTTTCACCGAGGACAATCCCAATCTGAAGAATCACCCCCACCTTCCTTATCTTATCGAGGGCATGTCGGTTCACCATGCTGGAATGCTGCCGAGCTGGAAAGCTATGGTGGAAAAGCTCTTTCAAAAAGGACTGCTGAAGGTAGTCTTTGCCACGGAGACGCTTGCCGCAGGCATCAACATGCCCGCACGCTCGACGATCATAAGCTCCATCTACAAGAGATCCGATGAGGGTCATCGCGAATTGCGCGCTTCGGAATTCTTGCAAATGTCGGGTCGTGCAGGGCGCCGCGGTATGGACGAAGTCGGCAACGTGGTTGTGCTGCATCATCCCTTTGAATCTGTCGAAGATGCGGCCAAGCTGGCCACGGCGGAGGCAGATCCGCTGTCGAGCCGCTTTACACCTTCTTACGGCATGGTGCTCAATCTCTTGGAAAGGCACGATCTGGAAGAAGCTCGCGATCTGATAGAGCGCAGTTTCGGCCAATTCATCATCAATCATCAGCTCGAAGCAGTGTACGAGCAAAAACTGGTTTGGGAAAAGGAATTGGAAAAACTTACAAAGCCGCTCTGTCCTGGCGAATTGGGCGATCTGCCGCTTTATGCCCGAAGGCTGGAGGCCATACGTGCCAAACACAAGCAACTGAAACAAATGGAAAAGGGTATGCGGAAGAACGCACCGGCAGCGGAAAGAGATGAAGCCGACCGTGCACTGTATATGGTGCGGGAGCAAATCAACACCATGCTCGTGGAAGCATATGCGATGCCTTGCCATGGCTGTCCCGTGCAAAAGCCATGCAGCAAGCAAACGGAACGCATTGCGCAACTCGAACGACGGATCAAGGAGTTCGATCGGCGGATTAAAAGAGAAACCACGAGATATTGGCGAACATTCGTCGCCCTCTCGGACATCCTCAGATTATTTGGTTATCTGGACGCCGACAAGCCAACCAAAATCGGGCGCATGGCGGCATCAATAAGGGGCACCAATGAGCTGTTTCTGTGCGAGGTGATCCTGAGCGGCTGTCTCGAAAATCTCCATGCCGCCGAGGTGGCGGCTGTCATGACGGCGCTTGTCACTGAAGAAAGCAGGCCGCATGAGCACTTCAGAATGCGCATCAGCCCGCAGGTGGAATTCGCCCTCGAGCCAATCTATCACATCGCCCGCAAGATCATGCATCAGCAGAAGGAGTTTGATGTCGAGATACCCGTGAATGTGTCTCCTATGCTCGCCGGACTGACGGAGATGTGGGCACAGGGAGTGAGTTGGGATGAGATGCGCATGGCGAGCTCTCATGACGAAGGTGACATTGTCAGATCGCTCAGGCGAACCGTGGACTTATGCCGTCAATTCATCCGCGCGCCGCATGTCCCGGAAAAGGTCGTTCAGCTTTGCACGCAAGCAGAGGCGCTGATTGCAAGAGATGAAGTGAAAGAGGACTTCTAACAAGAACCGGAGAGAGAAAAAAGCAATCAGTTGGTCGTTCTTTGAGGCTCAGCTTTGGCGCTCTCAATGGCAGGCGCTTCGGGGGGAGATTCCCTTTGCCCCGGCTCGCCTGCTTTTCATCATCGCTTCTCTCAGGCAGCGCCAAACCAATTAGACACCTGCAAGTGTCATTAGATCGCGACGTTTGCGCGCCGGAGCGCTGTGACTTCATATATGGTGGCACTTCCATGTATTGTCTTCACAGCCGCAGATCATTGCCGAGCAAGAGCTGCTCTCATTATTTCAGGGAGACGCGCATGTGCGCGCCGCTTTCTGGCAGATGAGGAGAATCTGTTGCACCACTTCCTCAACAGTCAAACCGTCTGTATTTATCTCAACTGCGTCCTTCGCCTTCTTGAGCGGAGCGATTGCCCGTGACGAATCGCGGGCGTCACGTTCGTTTATGTCTTTTAGAATCGCTGCCAGATCGGCCTCTTCGCCCATGGCCTGGAAATCTCTCAGCCTTCTTTTGGCTCGTTCCTCTTGAGAGGCGGTGAGAAAAATCTTCACCTCTGCATCGGGCAGCACAACTGTCCCTATGTCGCGGCCTTCAAGAACTACCGCTCCACCTTCAGCGATTCTTCGCTGTTGCTCGACGAGTGAAGTGCGCACTGCGGGGATTGCAGAAAGAGGGCTTACCACTTTGGTTACTTCCTGCGTCCGTATTTGATCGCTGACGTCTTCTCCGTTGAGAAAAACTCTGGCTTTCCGCCCGGCTGCGCTCTCTTCACACCGCAACTCGATGCGCGCATTGGCCACCACTCGGGCAATCTCCGTGGGCTCGCTAAGCGGCAGCCCCTCACGCATGGAGAGCAGAGCTGCGGCTCTGTACATGGCCCCTGTGTCGATAAATGTGTAGGCAAGCTCATCGGCTACGCGTTTGGCAACGGTAGATTTGCCCGCGCCGGCAGGACCATCGATAGCAATCTTATATCTTGCTCTCATTAGGGCGTTTTTGTCCAAGTCAGCGTCCATGTTTTCTTCGCCTCTCCCGCGTCGTTTTCCGGCGATACACTTGTGCTTCGATCGCGGTTCAATGTATCAAAAATTGAAAGCCAAGGATAGACAACACAATTAAAACGATTGCGGACACGATGAGGATGATGATTTGAGATGGCGACCACTTAGTCCAGAACGGCCGCTCTGCCTGCTTTTGCTCGACAGCTTTGAGAGCGCGCGCGGTAGTCGTGGTTATGCGCTGAGCATAAGGAGTCGTTGTTCTGAGCGCTTCTTGATTCTCGGCAGTGAGCTTTATTGTGCCCGGCGGGTAAGACTGATCATCAATGAGCGGCTGCATCAAGGCCCAGCTTTGCTCGGACCCCAATGGGGCAGCCGGGCTTTTGCCGACATTCATTACGCTTGTTTCGCCGTTTTCCATGCGCGGACGCACGCTGCCCGACTCTTGAACAGGGCCGGGTCCAAACACTTTGTCCAGAAGCGCGCGCTCGTCGAAGACCGGTGAAGCGGACTCCGGCAGCTCAGGCCATGAATTGACGATTGTGTCCAGCTCGATGTTGAACATCGGCTCCAGGTCCACAGTATCGTGCTGGGTCGTTCTCAGCACGGCAAAGCTGCCTTCTGAAACCGCGAGCAATTTTTTCAGTGCCGAATAGCCGGACTCTCCGGAATGGCTGATACTGGCCGCGGTGACATATTTGCTCTGGCTGATCAAGACTTTACCGCTGAAATCATCCTGAACGCGCGTGATTCTGAGAATCTTTATCCCCGGTGTGGGCTCGGTGGCGATGCGCGCCAGCAAATCCTTCATGCTCACATTGCGTGACAGACGACCCTCGAATATTACATCCACCTTGAAGTCGTCCTCACACGTCGAGACTCATCTTTTTGCGTCAGCTCGTCTTTTGAGAAATGAAACCAGCCAGTCCACGAAGGAAATCGACTTGGGTGCCCGCTCTGCAGCCTTTGCTTGCGCGCTCTGGAGCGTCATGCCACTCTCGACGCCGGCAATGATTTCCTCGACCTCACCTTCGCTTGGAAACCTGTTAAGCGCCTTCTTTGAAAAGATGAGCGTTCCCCTGTCCTCCACCTCAAATACGCCGCCTTGTGATTGCACAAGATCTGCAGATTCCTCGTAGAGCGCCTCGAGCTGTGCCGCCAGCCTGACAGCACGTTGGCGATACCCTCAAGCGCCGCAGTATGTAATTCTAAATCTCCTGCCTGTGGACACGATTTGTTTTTCTCCGAGCAATTAACCGTTTGCCGTCTATCTCTAAAGCTATCTTACCGTGCCGGAGGACGAATCGCCGTAAGCGATCTCTTGCCAGCCCCAATCGGCGCTCAGCCGCAAACGCCTGTCACGCTTATCTTAGCGATGAGATAAGCAGCGAGCGCCGTTACTGCTTGCCTGCAATTCGGGCTGGGGCCTTTTATGGGAATTTGCGGAAGAGGCGCTTCCACCAGGGCAGGCTCAGATATTCCTGATATTGCTGCTTGAATGCAAGCAGCTCCTTCTGTGCGAAGGCAAGCTCTTCTTTCAGCCGTGCCCGCTCGTTATCGTTTGTCTCGAGAAGACGCACTGAATTCGTCATTTCGTTGAGCATGCGCAGATCCTCGACGTGCTGACGAGTCTCCTCCGCCAGCGCTCGATGCACTTTGACCAATTCCTTCAGGAGATGCTCCACCTCCTCAGAGCGGTCGATGATGATAGTTTCGCCCGGGCTGGCGTCGTCGAGCGTTCGCTTGAGAACGAATGACCCCGAAGAACGCGATGGCAGGCGCAATCTCGTTCGCTCTTCGGCGAGCTCGCTTTCGCTTATGGCATAGTCGGATTCTTCAAGCGCGCTTTCCTGCTGCTCGCTCCGGTGACGAACTTTGAAACTGGCAGGGGGAATGATGCGCCACTCCTCTCGGCCGTCAATCGTCACTTTGCGTGCCACCCAGCCTTCAGGCAATTTGTTGCCCCATCTGCCGACGATGCTTCTTTCCAGCGCCCGCACGGACTTACCCAGAAGGTAGGATGCCTCCTTAATCGTAAGCGCCGGCCTCGCTAATTCGTCGTTGGACTCTTCGTTTTCGCTGGCTTCCTTCTGGAATGTGTCCTCGAGCTCTTCCGCTTTTTGCGTTTGCCTTGTTTCGATCATTTTCGCCTTCGTTTGTTTATTGCCTGACTGAAAGGGAAACCGGTCTTGAATCCCATAATTGTAGCGACTTTGTCATGAGGTGCTCGTGATATGAAGCTCAACTCAATTCAAAGTTTTTAAGTAGGAAGAGGCAGCATCAGCCGCCTCTTCGCATAGCTCAGTCTTAGTGAGGCTTTCTGGAATCAGGACCTGAATGAAGATTTACTTCACCAGGCGTGCTTCGACAGCCGCCCAATCAATGTTGCTGTAGAACGCTTCGATGTATTTCGGGCGCTCTGCCGGTTTGTAATCGAGCAGGAAGGCATGCTCCCAGACGTCCATCACCAACAGCGGAACGAAGCCGGCAACGTTGCCTTCTTCATGCAAGGTGATCCAGTGGTTGGACAGAACCTTGGTTTCCGGATCCTGATAAAGGATTGCCCAGCCGACACCTCTCATGGAGCCGACCTTGAAGAAATCATTCTTCCAGACATCGATGGAAGTATAGGTATCGATGATGGCGCGGCCAAGCGGGCTGGAATCTTTCAATTCCGAGCCGCCCGGCTTGAGATTGCCGAAATAGTACTCGTGCAGTCTCATGCCGTTGTACTCGAATCCGTAGCGACGCTTGAGCTCGCTGTATTCAGGTGTTCCACTCTTGCCCGCTTCGGTGAGCTCAATCACTCTCTCGTTGAGAATGTTTGTGTTTTTGACGTAACCCGAATAAAGGCCCAGGTGAATCTCCAGAGTCTTGTCGGAAATCCCCGTCAAACCCTTCAATCGAGAAAAGTCCTTCTCAGCGTATGGCTTGTACTGAATTTTATGCTGTAGCATGTTGCGCTCCTATGAAACTTTCAGAGGCGGTACCAGTTGGAATTACTCGTGCGGTAATTCATACCATAAATCGTTTTTCAAGTAGGGCGTTTCCACATTAAACAGCGGCTTTTGCAATGGACTGATACGGGGCCGAAAGAAATGCTCTGTGATTGCGGAAACAAAAAGAACACGTCTTGCCCCGGCGCCTGGCACCAAATATGATACTGTCGAGCTGCCGGAGGATGATTTGCTGCGGCTGAGGCTCGCTCAAGGCACGAGATCGATAAGCCGTTTTCGCGGCTTGTCCTGCGCATCTTCGTTCTGCTCCGCCTGCGTTTGAGACTCGCCCTCCGCCTCAACCTGCGGTTGAATTTGTGATTTTGTCTGGCTTTGCGTTTCAGCTTGAGCTTGCGCTCCTTGGTCGCCGTCAATTGCACCTTGAGGCGCTGCTTGCGTGGCAGCAGGCGCTGCTGCCTGCTCACCGGCTTGGGATTGCGCGGCCTGATTCTGGTTTGAAAGTCTCTGCGCGAGCACGTGGGACAGTGGCGTGTAACCGGGCGGCGGCGGCAATGCTCCAGACTGCGGCAATGCTTGACCGGGGATGTCAGACGGTGCTTCTTGCTCGGGGGCAGCGCTTTGCTGAGCGATGGAGTCACTGAGCTGAGCCGATACAGGCTCCGACAGCTCGAGTGTGGCTGTTCCCTGCCTGTACGGAGGCTGTGTCTGTGCAACTGCAGGCGGTGCGACGGCTGCTTGAGACGCCTGGTGAGCAGCTGCCGCTTTTCCGTCCGAGTGGGCGCTTTGATTTGTGAATTTGGAGTACGGCTGGTTCAGGTACCAGCCAAGCTGCTGAAAGGCGTCCTCTAAAGGCACATGATGGGTCAGACAATGATTGATTGCCACCAGCGACTGCTCGACATTCAGCATTCCCGAAGCCATGAAATCAAGGCAGCCAAGGGAAACCGACAAAAGGAAATCATCAATTGCCCCTGTGTTGCGCAACATCAAGCCCATGATTTGCGCATCCCTCGTTCCAGCCTTGACGGCATTCTCGATTTGTTGCGGTGTTAGGCGACCGGCAAGTTGAAGAAGCTGATACAAAGGCACGACTTCGACCGCCTGCTGTTGCGGAGCTGGTGCCGACGAGGGCAAAAGCTCGGCAACGGAGCCGCCCTGGGCGACGACGTGGGCCAGGAATTGTCCGCACTGGGCGATATCGAGTTGACCTTGCGAAACTGCTCTTTGAACTTCGAGCGCATCAGCCAGTATTTGTTCGGTGATCAGTCCCTGGCTAAGAAAAATTTGCCCGATTGGCTGCTCCTTGATGAGCCCCAGCTCGACGCAATCCATGAGATTTGCTTCCGGCACAAGCCCTGCCATTACGAGCAGCTCGCCCAGCCTCACCGTAGGCGCCATGGGCAGGTTCAGTCCATGCTCCGCCAGCGATTGCTCAAGGGAAATCTGCCTGTCACGAGCTGCGCGCAGACCAGCTATCGCTTGCTCGCGAGTAAGTTTTTTATCGCGCACGAGCACTTGAGCATTAAGAGCGGCCGAGAGCAGTGAGTCGGCGACAATGCCTGTAAGCAAGAGAATGCGACCGAGGGGCAAACCGGATTGATTGCACTGCTGGAGGGCGGCGTCCAGTTGCTCTCTTGTTATAAGCTCGGCTTCAATGAGCAATTCGCCCAATTTGTTGGTCGGCTGCGAGGGGGCAACCTCGACGCCGATGCGCTTGAAGGCTTCCTCCAGCGGTATGTCCTCGCTGGAAAGGAGTGTGAGCGCGCGCACCACTGTGTCAAGGTCAACGAGCCCGTCTTTTAAAAGTGACTGGGCCTGTACGGCGCATCTCAGCTGGCTGTCTGATACGTAGCCGGACATGATCAAGACTCGACCCACAGGCAGAGATTGGTGTTTGGCAATTTGCATCGCTTCGCGCAGTTCCGCCGCCTGCAATAAGCCGGCTTTCGTCAGCAAATCGCCGAGTCTGATCCCTGTTCCTTCATTTGACATTTGCGGGCCACTCACAGAACTACCTCTCAGATACTAGAGTAAATCGGCGCTGTCATTTTGCCCATGCCGACCTGCCTTTATTGAAACATTTAATGCGCGGCCGGAGCGACAAAGACATTTCTCTGTGCTCATTACGCCCAGGTTTTCGCCAATTTAAGCATCTGGACAGGATTTGCCGGACAGAGAAAGCCGGTCAAAGACAGAACTTGCAGGCGTTTCATCTATGCCTGCCCGTCTTCGCTATTGATTACTTTGCTGTATGCCAGGGATTCCATTGCGACGCCAATCTTGTCTTGTTCGGCCTTTTGGGCAGGAAGGCGCACATTCCTTGCCAAACCCACTTGCCTGAGAAGCCAGATTGCCCACCAGGAGATATCCGGCTCGTACCAGGTAAGACCATGGCGAGCCGATTGAGGCATGGCGTGGTGATTGTTGTGCCAGCCCTCGCCCAGAGCGAGAAGCCCTACCCACCAGACGTTGCGGCTTTCGTCGGCAGTTTCGTACGCACGGTAACCGAAGCGCGGCAGATGACAAACGGAATTGACAAGGAAGGCGGCCACAAAAACGGTCCCCGCGGCTAGCAAATTGGCGAGAACGGCCCAGGGCCCGAGCGTCAAAAAGAGAAGAAGACGAAAGGCGAGGCAGATACCAAGGCATACCAGCCACTGCACTTTCGCCTCCGGCGGATCGAAGAGGCGATAGACAGGGTCGCGCCTCAGGTCTGGAGCAACGATGGCAAATTGATCCTTGTTGCTCTTATAGGAGGGATCGAAGAGCCAGCCGACAAATGCATGCCAGAAGCCGTTGCGGGGCGAATGCGGGTCGCCCTCTTTATCCGTGGTTTTGTGGTGAATTCTATGGGTGGTTACCCAGGCTATTGGTGACCCTTCAAAACACAGGTAGCCGCCGGAGACAATGAAATACTCGAGCAGGCGCGGCACTTTAAGTGCGCGATGGGCGAGTATCCGGTGATAGCCGACAGTGATTCCCAGTCCGTGATAGAGATAGGATGTCAGGAATATAGTAATGAAAAGCAGCATTCCCTTGCTTTCCGCTGGTCACGCTCCGCATCGCTGGGCATGCGCATGATTGAGTGCAACTCGGATAAACACCTTCCAGCCTCTCAGTTGTACCTCACAGTGCTTGAAAAAAGAACGCGTGACATCCCAAAATTTCGGCCCTTCAGGTCAAGAAAAGTTTGCCGCTCGATTTCTTACGGTCACACCATGGTTTGAAATGAGGGCTTGAGTCTGACACCATATTTGGTGGCAGGCAAAGTCCCCGGTCAAGCCAGTCGTTTTGAGACTCTGACCGCGAACATGATAAAAACCGGGCACCACTAAGGGTGCCCGGAAACTTTGTGGTTTCACTCAAGAAACCCCACCTCAAGGTGGAAGCGCCCGGTATGGGCATTTAAATTCACAAGTTGTTGCGAATTGTCATGGAAACTTGCTCTTAACCGATTCCTCCGTTATGAGCGAACTTCTGACTCCTACTTATTACCCGAAATCAAGAGGAAGCTAAACAGCCTGAGCACTCAATATCGGAAGCATACGGTTTTTTGTTGGGCGGGCAACAGTTTGCCTGGCGGTCCGTAGGCAAGATTACAATTTGCCGGCAGTTGAGAAGAGGCGTTGGAGCATGGGCTATTGTGTTGCCTCGTGGATATACGTATGTACAATTTTCTAATCCCATGTAATATCCAGGTTGACAAGCGTGCGAGTGTCTGATGGACAAGGTCGTTCTTTCTCTTAAAAAACGCACCCTGATCCCGCTAGTAATACTGGTGGGTTTTGTTTTGTGGTTTAGCCTCTGCCGTGCGTTTTATGAAAGCTACTGGCTCGGCACGGTGCACCGCGTGCAAACAGTGGACTTCAATATCCTCCACCATTGCCTGCCTACCACACTCTCTCAATTGATAATTGCCGGTCGCGACGATGAAGTGCAGCGAGTTTTGGATTCTACGTACGGATTGTTCGGGCTCGTGATCACGGATCCCTCCGGGCAATCCATTCTTTACAGCACAAGCAAGGTCTATCACAAGCGTTCCTGGCAGCACCGGGCTAATCCGGAGGACCTGCCATCCGAAAAAGAGCCCTTCGACTTGCTTACCGATCCGCCGCCGCTCGAGACCGTTTATGAGCACAAATCCCCTCGCCACGACACAGCCGTGCGTGCCGGCGACCTGCCGCCTGCTCGAGTGTTGGGTCGCATTTATTACATCCGCTCTCTGCCGCCGAGCCTGGTGGAAGATTTGAGCAATTTTTTGACCACCGGACCCTGGGAGCTGTCCGGCTCCAAGCGCGGCTATCTGTTCATCACTCTCGCCTCCGTTTTTTTCTGTGTGATTGTTCTTCTTCTCATTTGGTACAGGCGAAGAGGGATTGAGCTCAAACAGAAAGAGCTCGCTCATATTCAGAAAGAGCTTGATATAAGGCAAAGAGCGCTCGAGCACTTGTCAGGCGAATTGGCGACCCAGAAGTCCCGCAAGGCCTGGCTCGAACGGGAAGCAGAGCAGGCATACAGAAGGGCGCTGGGGCTGAAGCAGGCCCTGGAAAAACTGCGTGATGGACTGGCCATCGGTAATGACATTCAATTCGCCAGTCAAAAGGACGATGCTCTCAAATCGGTGAAAATTAGACCACCGGTGCATCCGCCCAGTGCACTTCTGGAGGAGATTGAAGAACTGATCCCGGCGTTGACGGACAATGCCAAGGCGCTTCGCTCACAAGCAGGGCTGTTGCAGGATTATTGCCAGATTCTCGAGCAGCGGCAGACGGAAATGAACAAATTGGTTGAAAATGCTTATCTCAGAGCACAGCAAGTTTCCGACCGTTTCATCGATATGAGACCAGGTCCCGGTCCGGGCTGACCATTTATATAGATAAATGTAGAGGACGCCCGGATGCGCCGCTCCGGGGTTGCCTCGCGGCGGTCAGGCAAGAGAGCGGGATTTTTTGTGCTTTTTAGGTTTCTCCCCTCTTCCACCTGCGTTACACAGGGCTTGGCCGTGATAAGCTAATTGCTGTGGGAGTAGTCAGCCCGTACCCTATGACGTCTCAAAAGGGGCGGCCTTCGTATTCCCCTTTTCTACAAAACAGCTGCAGCTGTTGGGATTCTGTTTTCTGAGAGAGAGCAAAGAGCGCGAACTGATGAGGCCTGCTTCGGGCAAGAAAATGACGCTGTCGCTCAATGCGTTGCAAGAGGCAAGCAGTGAGCCCGTCTACCGGCGAGGAGTGCAGTACTATCGCCGGAAGAAAGTACTCAAATATGATGAAGACGACGGCGCCGGCAAAATTGAGGCGCTTGTAATCGGCTCCGAGCCGCAGCCGTATAAAGTACTGGTGGGAATAGAGGGCCCCGACAGCTTTAAGGCGGAATGCTCCTGCCCTTATTTTGAAGATGTCTGCAAGCATTCTGTAGCGGTCATTCTTACGCATATAGCCAGAGCCAATCCCGGCATTCGTTTCGATTTGAATGAGGGCGAGCGCGGGCGTGACGGCGCCCAACAAGAACGGGCGCCGAAAGCCAAAGATCTGCTCGAAGACCCGCGCGGGCAAGAGCCTGACAGTGAGGACAATCGCCCTCAGCTTGGCATTCTTGTTCTCGAAAAACCTCTCGCGCTCATCGTCGGCACAGTCCCGCAGGAAAAGCAGGGCAAGGTCAACATTCTCAAAGTTCCGCCCGAGATGCTCAACGTTCTTGATCCTGAATCGCGCATCTATGCTTTGACCAAATACCTCACCATGCTGCCGCAAACCACAAAGGGCATGGCTGGAGGGCATCGAATCCCGCGCGGGGATGAAGGCACAGTCATTGGTCATCTCAACCTTTGCGCGAAGCTTATCAATACTGCCGACGGCTCTTATGTGTCGTTCTCGCAGCAAACCTTGAAACCGCTTGCCGTGCTGTCCGAAACGGAAAGCGGCGAATTGATGCTCAAACTGGAAGCGCTGAACGAAGCCGGTGAAGCCGTTCCTCATCCTGTGTTTTTCCTCGGCCAGATGAGCTGGGTTTTGTCGGAAAACACTTTCTACAACATAGATTTGAGCGCCATTCACAGGCTTTTCCAGTTTTTCGACGCCCACGGGCAGATGACAGTCAAATTGGAAATCGTGCCCAAATTCCTTGCTGTTGATCTGCCTATTTTGATGAAGCGCATGGCTGTTCGCCTGGATGAGACGTCAGCGCCGTTTCCTGTCGCCATCACCGAGCCTCCCAAAGTGGTGATCAAACTGTCGGAGCGCAAGGGCGTTCCCACTCACACCATTGGTGGTGGCCCCAACGATGTTTCGCTCGAAGTATGCCTTGGTTTCAAATATGGTGACCTTGTCTTGCCGTCGCGTGATGAAACCTCAGCTGTCGAGGCTGAGCAGTATACGCGAACGATGTCCGACAAAGGGCAGAGCGTGTGGGTGAAGCGTCTGTGGGATCCTGAACATCAGGTGCGGAGGTTTCTCAGCAATTTGCAGCCGCAAAGGACGATTGCCGATCGTTTCTTTTTTGCCGACGAAGCTGCACTGGATACTTTGTTCTATTTGCAATCCGAGCAATGCGCTGACTGGGAAGTGAGCGGATGGCAGCAATTGAAGAATTACAAGGTGAGGAAAGAGCCGCTCAAGCTCAAAGCCAAGCTGTCGCTCAAAAAAGATTCCTTCAAATTCGACTTCGATTTGCTGTGTTCATCCAACGGCGACGCTGTTGCGTTTCCGCTGGTTATCGAGGCTCTCTTCCGCAACCGCAATTATTTGAAGATGGAGAGCGGCGAATTCGTTCGCTTGCCGACGACGCTGCTCAGCCTTTTAAAAACAATCGGGCAGAGCAAAGATACATCGCGCCCGCTTTATCAAGCACTTCCTATCGCCCATGCCCTCGAGACGCATGAGATTGAGATCGATGCGGATGCAGGCTTCCGGGCTTTCCTTGAGAAGATTCACAACTTCAATCAGCTCGAGGCGATGAAGGTTCCAGACGGCTTCCAGGGCGAGCTGCGCGTTTATCAGAAAGAGGGGTGCAATTGGCTGTCTTTCTTGCGCGAGTACGGACTGGC
>DATNRC010000664.1:0-3721 GCA_036703705.1 Candidatus Obscuribacterales bacterium | reverse complement strand
GAAGCTTCACCTGGAGCGTGCCGCACCGCATTTACGAGCATTCCGCAATGCTGCGCGACGATCCTGCCCGCGGTGCGGTCGCCGCCTCGAAAGACATCATCTTCGACACTGTGAGCGGCAGCCTGTTCGGCGGTGTAATCTCGGGTGGTGGCACTGGTCTCTGGCGCAGCCACGAAATATTGGCCGGAGCGCGCTCCAAATGGCGTGAGCCGTCCGACCTCTTGCGGTTGAGGACTTTGCATTTGAACGATTTCCACAGCCAGAACGATCAGCTGGCAGTGATTAAGGGAGTTTCCGATCGCTTAATTCGTGAAGCCAAGCAAAAAGGCATGCCGTCTCAATTTGTCACCGTGGGCGATCTTGAGGGCTGCAATGTTCAATACATCGACAGAAAGGCTGGGATGCCGGAAAATTCTGCGCTCATGAAAATGGGAGTGACGAAGTTCGTGCCCGGCAATCACACATACGATTTGGGCAGCCGTTTCAACGTTGCCGGTTATGCGCGCACGATGAGCGCATTGCTGAGCCAGAATCCCGAAGCATCATTGATCGCGACCAATCTGGACCTTTCTCTATTTCCTCAGTATCAGCGGATAGCGAGAAAATTCACCATTGACACGATTCCCGGTCCAAAGGGCAAGGAGAAGGTGGCGACGCTGGGGCTGGTGACCAGAGACGGCACCGCTCTTGGTGATGTGCCGGGAATCGGCTACATAGACGCGAAGAGCTCGGCAATCCAGACCATGCTCGATCTGGCCAGCAATCACGGCGTGAAGAAATTCGTCATTCTTTCCCATCTTGGACTGGGTGAGGATCAGGCGCTCGCGCAGGCGCTGGTGAAAGACGCCAATCTGGCGGCGAAAAATGTGAAAGTGGCGGCCATTTTCGGCGCCCATACTCACGACGTCACGGCAGCACCAATTTGGGTAGGACGCACGGGCGTTTCCAAAGGCGGTTTGTCCACGCTGCGCAACAGGCAGGGTGGCGGCTACGAAATTCCCATCGTCCAGGCCGGCTCCAACGGACGTTGGCTTGGACAGCTGGATTTGGCCATTCGCCCTGACGGATCTGCAGATCGCTTCCGCACTTCGGCGCGTATGCACGCCATTACTCCGGATTTGCCGAGAGATGCGGCGCTGGACGCTTATGTTCTCTCGCAAACGACCGAGCTGAATGCGCTTCGGCAGACAAATTACAACGCTTTCGTGCTGCGAGATTTGACGGCGGACAATTTGCGGCGCGGCGAAAGCCAGCTGGGCAACATGATCTCCGATGCCATCGACAGGCAAGTGAAAGCGGATGCGGTGCTTACGCATTCCGGCTGGATACGCAAAGGATTGGATGCCAATATCGATCCGGTCAGCGGCAAAATGTTCAAGCCCATAACTCGTGAGACCATTGCCGATATGTTCAAGAGCGGCGGCAATGCGCAACTCGAAAAGGGCGAGCTTTATGTGTACAAAATCCGCGGCAACGAGCTGCGCGATATTCTGGAATTCAGCGTGCGCAACAATCAGCCCCCTGAGATGCCTACATTTGCTCAGAAGCTCAAAAGCGCATTCACAGGCGATTCACTTAATCGCGAAGTCGAAGGCCACGGTTATTTCCTGCAGGTTGCCGGACTGAGGTACGACTTCGACCTTTCGCGCAACCTGGGCAACCGCATCGGCAACATAGCGATACGCAGTGGCGACGATTACGTCCTCTTGGATCCTCTCAAAGAATACTCGATTGCCTCCAGGCGCTTTATCTTCGACAAATGGTCGAGAGCCGGCATCTTCGGCGGCAGGACGGTGGAACAAACGGCAGTCGCCAAATCGCCAATTGAGATGGTAGGAGAGTTTATCAGCAACCGCACCGTAGAACCATCAACTTTCGCTCCTCAAGGACGAATCGTGGATTTGACGCCGCAAGCAAGAGAGCGACCGCTGAAGATCAATCCTACGATCGTCAGTCCCCACCTTGTCCAATGGTTTCTTGGCGATGAGAAAAGGGCTGGCCTTTAAAGGCAAACCGGCGTGTGAGAAATACGCTGGGCTGGGATTATCACCATGGCGGTGGCCGGATCCTCTACTTAGAATCTGACTACTCACTTTGGTTTTAGACCAAAAGCGATTCTAAAGATGGACCGAATTTCCCCAGAGATAAAGCAATTGTTCCGCCATGAGGCGATTGAGCCTGCAAGCTCAGAACGCTTGAGCGGCACTCCCTCCGCGCTGCACGAGGACGTGCTGACCCACCTTACCAGATCTGCCGTTAATTCTGTTTCCGACGGATTGCATCTCAATCTCAGCGATGAGACGTCGACAAGCACTGCGACCTGGATAGTGAGAGCGGCGAAAAGCGTGCCCCTTTTCACTCCGGCAGGGCGCGGGCTGAGAGGCATCACATATGGTGCAGCTGCTGTTTTGTATGGCGCGTCGGAAATGAAATGGGGCGACAGCGCTGAGAACATGACTAAGGACATGGTCCTTGGCGGCTTCAAAGGCGTAGGGCTCAAGGGCAGCATGGACTGGATCGGGCACCGCATGCACAGCGCCGGGCTCGACAAGCGCATCTGGTCCGCTCCCGCGACAGGCGTTGCTTTCGGGGTTTCGTCTGCCGCAATTGAAAGCGGTCTCAGCCGCTCAACCTATCACGATGAATCAGGAGCTTATCGCGGGCTCGGGCACGGGCTCGTCAAGACGGCAGGAGCAGTGGCGAACGTCGAAAACCTCGCATTGGGTGCTGCGACTTTTACTCTCGGTACTGCCGGCATGAAGGCGCTGCAAGTATCCCCGCTCAAGTCTGTAGCTCCCGAGCTCATCAACAATCGCATATTTCAGAATGTCGCCACCGGCTTCTCCTTCGGCACATTCTCAGGCATGTCGGAAGAAGCGCAAAGACAGGTGAAAGAAGGCGGTTTCAGCGCCTGGAACGTAAGCAAATACGACTACGGCAAAATCGGCAAGCATGGCTTGTTTATGGCCACAAGCGATGCCGCAGGAGCAGCGCTGGGAGCAAAAATAGGCGCTCCCAGGGCGACGGTGGAAAATGTGCGGCGCCTCGACGTCCCCGCCGGGGAGACGCTTGGCAATCACGCTCGTCTCAAACAGGTGGTCGAGGCACCGCTTGTTAAGGCTGTTGAGACCCTCTGGGACAAAAACGTGCGCACGCTCAAATCCGGTGTGTTTCACCGGACGGAGCCTCGCTGGGCTCATGAGGGATTTGGCTCGCCCGTGCACATCGGTGAATATGAGCCGCCTTATTATCAAATCAAGGTAGTGGCCAAAGGAAATTACCGACCGGTTGAATACGCTAAAAGGGCTGCGCACAACGAAAACCAAGCGCCAAGCGATAAAAAGCTCTCCGCATACATCGTGCTCGATGATTTGGCGCTCTCAAGGGAGAATCAGCTGATTGCGCGTCGCCTTGGTCGCATTCGTTCTGATTACACAGTCGAGATCGGCGTCCCCGTTGAGCCCGGCACGCCCGCCAGGCAATTGGAGCAAGCAATGCTCGAGTTGGCGCGGCAGTTCAAGCCGCAGCCGCTCACGTGGGGGTATCAAACACCGATACAGTTTTACAGAAAGACAATGAATGTCGAGCGCGGCGTGCCGACCGAAGAGTGGATGGCCAACGCCACAAAGAGCGAGGAGTTCAAAAAGAGTGGACAGGTTTACGACCATGAGCGCCAGTTGATATTCGCCTCGAAAGAATTGGCCGAAAAGTACAAAGCCGC
>DATNRC010000663.1:0-14934 GCA_036703705.1 Candidatus Obscuribacterales bacterium | reverse complement strand
CTCGCATGCCGCGGCGTGTCATGCCGTTGAGCATGGCGTTTTGCCGGCGACCGCGCCGCATCTGGTCGGTATTTCCAATCAGAGGCTGGCTCTTAGCCAGTTCGGGAATGACATCGCCGTTGGCATCTCTCTGGTCCTCGTTCTTGTTGTAGAACGGGCGCCCATAGTCAGAAAATGCAACCACGTCAAAGTTTTGATAGGGCACAAATGGCCGCTGAGCCATGCGCTCGTGCATTATCCGGTCTGTCGTCTTGAAAGCGCCAGGTTGAGCCATTGCGCCTTTCTCAAGCACGCCTCTGGCAAGACTGGGATTGATAATGGTGTCGGAAGTATGAAGCCTGTGTCTTGCCTCGTATTTCTGATCGAATCCCTGCATCCTGCTTCTGCGAGCCATTCCCGGCGGATGCTCATTCAGGTGCGCCAGATGCATCTGGCGAAACATTGCATTTTTCTGAGAGCGGCTGAGAGACTGGTTTGTCCACACGTCATTAAGCTTGACCGCAAGATCCAGCTCTCGAACGAGATCCTGGGCATACCAGAAGCCAGGCAGACATGTAAGCACCGTTCCATCGCTTGCGAGAACAAAGGTCTGCAAGTTGTGAGGCCCCGCACCATTTGTGGTCAGCGCAGCATTGCCTGTGGGCAGGTGCTGACCGGAAACTCCGGCGTACTTCTCGCCCGTGATGTCTTTGACACCGCAAATGAAGTTTTCTCTCAAAACTGAAAACGCAGGTTCTGATGAGAGCGACACGGCCCTCAAGCTATTGCCTGCACTTCAAGTCGCGCCGTCGATTTGGCCCAGCATATGAATCCAAACAACCGGTTTGCCTGTGCGCCGGGATTCTTCGAGGGCCTGGGGAAGGGAACGATACCAGTTAATCTCCGCAGAAAGCTTAGAAACTCTTTGTTGGGATTCAGAACCATTGAGCATGGGCGGACCTTTTGCAGAAACCGCCGCGCCTGAACACAAAGCGAGCATGAGAAAGGAAAGCAGGATTCTTCGCATTTCAGCTACTCCACAACATGAAGTGGTCTACTACTTACTACAACGTCAAAACAGGCAAAAAAGTTCAATTTTTCGAGCCCTTAAAAGATTAAATCTCAAAACGTACACGGAAAACCAAAGGTGGCCGCGCTGTCAGAAATTCCGACCCGAGAGTGAGAGTTCCTGCCCCGAGAGTCAGAGTCGCTGCTCCGAGAGTCAGAGTCGCTGCCCCGAGAGTCAGAGTCCCCGCTCCGAGAGTCAGAGTCGCTGCCCCGAGAGTCAGAGTCCCCGCACGCCCAGCTCCCAGACCCCGCAGGTCGTGTCCCTTATCATCGCTTATCATTTGGGAGCAGCCTCTAATGCCAATGTGCAGCCATGAGGGGACAATGGTCTCGATACACTCGAAATGCTCTCGATACACGAAATGCTCTCGATATACTCGAAATGCTCTCGATATGCTCAATATATGCGTCTCACCCCCCGCTAGCTTGGACTGAAAAACCGTGTGTGGAATCGTCGGCTATCTCAATATGAACCTCGAGCATCTGGATGGCTCGGACGAGCTAATCCAAAAGATGTGTCATTCCATCGAGCACCGCGGCCCCGATGAAGACGGGTCGATAATAATAGGTCCCGCAGCTCTCGGCATGACCAGACTGAGCATCATCGATCTGGCTACAGGACAACAGCCGATACCAAATGAAGACAAGTCTATTTGGATTGTCTTCAACGGTGAGATCTATAACTTTCATGAATTGCAGAAGCTGGTGAGCGACAAGGGGCACAAGCTTGCCACTCACAGCGACACCGAGACTATCGTTCATTTATATGAAGAATATGGAACGGACTGCCTGCAGTATCTCGAAGGCATGTTTGCCTTTGCCATCTGGGATGCGAACCAGCGCCGCTTGTTTGTTGCCCGCGACCGCATGGGTGAAAAGCCGCTGCACTGGGGAATTTTTGATGGAACGTTCATCTTCGGCTCGGAGATAAAGGGTCTCCTTACGCATCCCAAAGTGACGAAGGCGCTTGATCCGGCAGCATTGCGAAAATATCTGGCGCTTGAGTACATTCCCGCTCCATCGTCCATTTTCAAGGGTATTCACAAGCTCATGCCGGCCCATTACATGGTCGTTGAAGGGGGCGAAGTAAAGATTCGAAATTACTGGCGCCCGCAGCCTGCGCCATCCACTCTCAGCGAGCACGAGGCGAAAGAAGAGCTGATTCGCCTCCTCAAGCGCTCCATCCAACTGAGGCTGATATCCGACGTGCCGCTGGGCATCTTCCTTTCGGGCGGTATCGATTCCTCCGGTATTGCCGCTTTGGCTGCTGAAATTGCAGGCCGGCAGCTGAAGACCTTTTCAATTGGATTTGCCGATCGGTCGTTTGACGAGTCACAGCACGCGCTCGCGGTTGCCAAACATCTTGGCACCGATCATAAGGTAGTGACTTTCGTGCCGGAGCTTGCCTTTGAAACTATGTGCGAGCTGTGGCAATTCCTCGACGAGCCGATAGCGGACGCCTCGATTGTGCCGACGTTCTTCCTTTCCAAAATGACCAAGCAAGATGTCACGGTGGCCCTTGCCGGCGAAGGCGGAGACGAGCTTTTTGGCGGCTACCCCACCTATCAGGCCCACAGAATTGCCAAGCTGTGGCGCTCATTGCCCTCACCTTTGCGCCACAAGCTGATTGAGCCCTGCATCCGCAAATTGCCGGTTTCGCTCAATAATCTCAGTTTCGATTACAAAATCAAACGTTTCATTTCGGCTGTCGAAGAGCCGCTCATACGTCGTCACCTGCGTTGGATGGGTTCGTTTCCCATTAGCGAGCACAAAAACCTGCTCAACCCCGAATTTGCCGCCACCCTTCCCAGATCCAACGGCAATTCAACCGAGGTCGAGGAGGATTTGTTTGCTGCTCCCGGCTTGGAACGGGTCATCATGCCAAGCTCAACCTTTCAAGGGGATGCAATCGACACGGCGATGCGCCTGGATTTGAGCACTTATCTGCCGGACGACTTGCTTGTGAAATCCGACAGAGCCTCCATGGCGGCATCTCTGGAGGTCCGATTGCCGTTTTTGGCGTACCCGCTCGTGGAGTTTGCGCTTTCACTACCCAGCTCAATGAAAGTAAGCGGCTTTACAACGAAATATCTCCTGCGCAAGGCAGTGGCCCCTTATTTGCCTCCGGATATCCTCAAACGCCCTAAAAAAGGCTTTGGCATACCTGTTGGAAAGTGGATCCGCTCGGAATTTCGCCCATTGGTCAATGAGCTCCTCAGTGACGACTTCCTGAAAAACCAGGGAATATTCAACTCGGGGTACATTGGGAACCTTTTGAGACAGCATGATGAGGGTATGGCGGATCGCCGAAAGGAATTGTGGACTTTGCTGATGTTCCAGTGGTGGTGGCGTAAGTTCTTCCTGTCATCTCGGGAAGCCGTGGGCGCAAAATAAGGTCTGAAACATCATGTCCCCTTGCGCCTGAGTCCTTTCTCACCATCTGTTAGACTCAAAAAGAGGGTCGACATCCGCTTAGCACACGACGAATCAGAAGTGACGGGAACAGAGAGAATCTCTCAGGACCAGAAGCTTCCTCCCAAGGAGGAATTTTTTGACGCGGTCAAACGCCACATCTGCCAGATTCTCGGCTTTGACTTCGGCTTCATCGATCTCACAAGAGAGCACGACCTTGTGAATGTCTACACTTTTTCCGCCGAGGAGAACAGCCTGGAAGCGCAGAATTTCGTGGGCTCCTTGCTGGACGAGCATAAGCAACCACTTACGGTGGCAAACACCCACGCCGCGCAAAAGGTGAAACAGACAGAACGCCCGTGGGTCGGTCGCGCATTCGGCAGCACCACCGGATCTTCGGATGACAGCGCCGACAGCGAGGGCTATCCCTACGCCATTGTTCCCATTATGGAGAGCCAGAGCTATGGTTCGTCACAAGTTAGAGGATTGATTCGCGTCCTGTCCTTTGACACTTCTCGGGAAGTGACCGCTCAAGACATTTCCACTTTGAAGCTGATGGGAGAGCATCTCTCAAGCAAATTGCCTCACGCATCCGAGCTCCTTTCCCAGGAATTGGTGGAAGAGCAGGGCTTTATCGAGCAGGACTGCATTCTTGTCGTGCACTCCAATCGTTTGACCAGGCGCCGCTATTCGCGCATTCTGGGCCATCGGTACCAGGTGATGGAAGCGGACAGCGGCGACCGCGCGCTCGAGCTCCTTCAGCAAAATCAAGTGGACCTCATCATTTTGGACTGCAATATGCAGGGGACGAGCGGCTTTGCCTTTTGCACGGTGCTCAAGGAGTCACCGGAGTGGAAGCAGATTCCTGTTATTCTCGTCGCGCCCGAAATAGAAGAGAAAGACCCGTCGCGCAGCGGCGCCCGTATTGAGGCATTCAAGGCGGGGGCTGACGATTGTCTTTCGGAAGCTTGCCCCGATCAGGAAATGCTTGCCCGAGTGAAATCATCGCTGCGTCACCGGCGCACGGAAAAGGAGCTGGCCGTGCAACTGCAGCTTCTGGAAGATTATGCGCAACGTCTCGAGCAGGCGACCGAAAAGCTGCAGAAAGACAAGGCGACGGAGTTGAAGCGCTCCAACGAGCTGCAGCTGGCCAAGTGGGAGTCGGAGGTGCTGCGCAATCAGGACAACCTCCTGCACAGAATAAGCAATACAATAAGACGATCATTCAACATAACCGAAAATCTGCGCGATATGCTGGAGGAGCTTGCCGGCTGGCGAACTCTCGATTGTTGCTTTGTTTCGCTGCCCAGCGAGGACGAGCCCGCCGACTCCGTTCGCGCTGAGTACACGACTGACGTCGATTACAGCGTGATTGAATTTGACACTGATTTGCGCTGTCTGGAAATTTTCAGAAAGAACTACCTGCCCGAGCAGACGCTGATTTTCAATGACGTTTCAAACGACAGGAGATTCGAGCCATTCGCCAACGATACATTGGCTCGGCTGCCAATCCTTTCCATGTTCCTCATTCCCATTACCTACGAGCAAAAACTGCTCGGCATACTGGGCGGTTTCAAATGCGAAGAGCAGGCACGGTGGACGCGGGACAACGAAACTTTTCTCAAATCGGTGGCCGCACAGGTGGCGTCCGGAGTTACGAATGCCCGCCTTTATGCGAGAGTTCAACGGCAAGCCACCACTGATGGTTTGACAGGACTGTTCAATCACCGCACGGGCCAGGAAAAGCTGGCTGAACAGCTGCGCCTGGCAGAACGTTATCAGCGCAATCTGGCCGTCGTCATGATCGACGTCGATCACTTCAAGCAAATCAACGACCGCTTCGGCCACCCGGCAGGCGATTCGGTTCTCAGATCCGTCGCCAAATTGATTCGCGGCGACTGCCGGGATGTGGACATTCCGGTGCGCTATGGCGGCGAAGAGTTCTTGCTCGTTTTGCCGGAGGTCAACACTGAAGGCGCTGCCGTGGTGGCGGAGCGCTTGCGGCGCACGCTGATGCAGGAAGTGATAACGCACGACGAAATCGAAATTCGAGTCACGGCATCAATTGGCATTGCTTCCTTCCCCGATGACGCCCAGACCCAGCAGACCTTGCTCGACCTTGCCGACAAGGCGCTGTATCTTTCCAAACGCATGGGCCGCAACCAGGTGCACACGGCACAAGATTTGATGTACGAGAATCTCGTCGCCATCGAGAAAGCGGAGATATCGAAAGATCCAGGCAAACCGGTGGTTCCGCCAACGGATTTCGTGCCGCCTCATGTGCCGCCGGAACTCGAAGAGAAAGAAGAGCTTGTTCCTGAAGTGGTGGAAATGGTCAAGGCTCTGGCGACAGCGCTTTATTCGAAGTCCGAGTACAACAAGGTGCATCACCTGGAGACGGCTCGCCTTTCCGAGTTGCTCGCCAAGGTCATGGGTCTTTCTCAGCAGCAGGTCGAGCAAATTCGCGTCGCCGGGCTTTTGCACGATGTCGGCACGCTTTCGATTCCCGCCGATCTGATGAACAAGCAAGGCTCATTCACGCAAGACGAGCGCGAGATTATGAAACAGCACCCGGTGCTGGGTGCTCAGCTCCTCAAACCTATTCGCGCCTTAAAGGAGATTTGCGATATTCTCGAGCACCATCATGAGCGATGGGATGGAACAGGATATCCGCTCGGTCTTTCCGGTGAGGAGATTCCGCTTGCAGCGCGGATTATCGCCATAGTGGACAGCTATCACGCCATGATTTCAGACCGTCCCTACCGGCCGGCATTATCGCCAGAGCGCGCCATTCAAGCGCTCAGAGAAGGAGCAGGAACACAATTCGATCCTTTCCTGGTAGATATTTTCGTCGCAGTGCTCCACAGCCTGCGCGAGGGTGAACGTTTGCCAAAAGGAGGAGAGGCGCAACCCTCGCCCTGAGACAGCATCAAATACGGTGGTTTATGGCGTCCGCAGTGAGAGTGAGTAAACCATGGTCGATGTGCCAGACAGCTCAAATCTTGAAACGCTGAAAAGGCAAGTTGCTCAGCTCGAATCCGAGCTGGCCGCGGAGAAACTCAGGAGCAAGAAATTCGAGAACGCCTTCAACCTTGCCCAGCAGCAATTGAAGTCCTTGTCGGAAGAGCTTTCCCTGGCAACAAAATCGCATCAGGGCTCATCACATCCACGGGCAGACTCCGAGAAAGCGCATGGTGATCTCAAGTCTAAGGAGGACGGCAGCAACACGCAGTTTACCGCCAAGATGGTCCACGAGTTAAGAACGCCCCTCAATGGCATTCTCGGCATGTGCGATCTTCTTTTGAAGACAGCGCTCAACCACGAGCAAAGAGAGCAGGCACTGGTGGTGCACGAGTCAGCACGAGCGCTTTTAGAATTGATCAACGACTTTCTCGACTTTGCAAAGATCGAATCGGGCAAAGCCGAACTGGAAATTGTCGACTTTGAGATTACTGCCTGCCTCGAGGCGATCGCCGACCTGCTTGCCGAACAGGCGAGGAGCAAGCACATAGAGCTTGTGACTTACATCTCGCCCGAGCTGCCAAAAGTTCTTAGCGGGGACCCCGGCTACATAAGGCAGATTGTCCTCAATCTGGCGAGCAATGCCGTGAAGTTTACCGAACACGGGCACGTGCTTTTGCGAGCCGATTTGGAGGAGATGGTGGACGACAAAGTTGCGGTGCGCTTTGCCGTCAAAGACACCGGCATTGGTATCAGCTCCGAAACAGTAGATAAGCTCTTTCAACCATTCACTCAAGCAAGTCCGCTCATCAAGCGTGAATTCGGTGGAACCGGTTTGGGGCTCACGATTTGCAAAGGTCTGGTGGAATTGATGAACGGGCGCATCGGCGTCGAAAGCGAGCCGGGAGCAGGTTCGACATTCTGGTTTTCACTCCCCCTCAAGCAGGCTTCCGGCACAAAGGCAGCTCCCGCAACCGCATCGTCTCTGACAAGCATGAAATGCCTCATTTTCTGTCACGAGCCACTGGGCGAGGTGCTGTGCGAATATGTGAGAAGTTTCGGCATGGTGCCCACCAGAGCCGGCAATTTGCAGGCTACAGTGGCTGCGCTGCGCGCCCCCGAACCAAAGACCGGGCTGAGAGCGGCCATAGTGGATGCGTCGGCCATCGATGACCCGGTGGCGCTCGTTGTGAGCGTCGAGCACGAGCATGACCAGGACTCCACTGCCCTCATCCTGGTGGCATCAAACGTGGACGAAGAGGAAGAAGAGCATCTGATGGCTGCCGGTTTTGCGGGAGTGCTGTCCAAACCGATCAAGTATTGGCAGCTGTATGATTGCCTGGAGCATGCACTTTCGCGAACGCCAAGCCGGAAGTTGGACCGTCGTCTCACGCAACAGATCCCCAAATTGTCCCTTGCTGACAAAAAGGTGCTGGTGGCAGACGACAGCCCTGTAAATCAGAAAGTTGCCTCCCTGCAGCTCAGGAGCCTGGGTCTGGCATCACAGGCGGTTTCGAGCGGCGAAGAGGCCGTTGAGCAAGTGCTGGCTGGTGACTACTCGCTCGTCTTGATGGATTGCACGATGGCCGATATGAATGGTTTCGAAGCCACGGCTGCCATTCGCGCAGCAGAAAAAGACAGCGGCAAGCGAATTCCTATCATCGCTGTTACAGGCGCAAGCGACGATGAGACGCTTATGAAGTGCCGCCAATGCGGGATGGACGACATTCTCATCAAGCCTGTAGAGCCGAAGAAATTGAACGCCATGATCGACAAATGGCTGGGCGGGAAAACAGAAGGGCGGGCAAAGGATATGAAGACAACGCAATCGATACTCAAACCCGACGCCACTTTAGTTGGCGCCACGCCCCTGCGCGATCCGATTGATTATTCTCAACTGGAGATTACATGCGGACCCGATGTCGCCAGAGAGATTCTCCGAGTCTATCTTTCAGCCGGAGACACCTTGCTGGAAGGAATCAGAGCAGCTAGAGAGGGCCGCGACGCCACTGCCCTCCAGTCTCTCGCCCATCAGTTGCGCGGCTCGTCACAAGCAGTCGGCGCCAAAGAGATTGTGCAGCTGTCCGAGAAGATGGAAGTGCATGCCCGCAAAGAAAATTGGGTAGAGGCGCGAAGCGTTTATGATGCGCTGAGCTACTCCTTCACTCGCCTGAAGCGCTTCACGGAGCGCAAACTGGAAGAAACGCCGACAGTAGTTTCGTGAATCTTCTAAACCAGTCTCTCCCCTGACCTCTGCGCTGGCTTTGGTCGTCGTCCAATGCGCTCCATTTCGATTTCAGTGAGTGCAGACTCCCCGGCGCATTCAGTGTTTTGAGCTTCCAACCGAATCTTCGTAAAAAGACAGGTCCTAACGTTGCGTCGGCCTGCGACATGGTATATATTTTTGCTAGATGACAGCAAACAGAGCCAATATGCAAACAGCAAAAATCTTCTGGTCTGGACGGTCACAAGCCGTACGCCTGCCTAAGGACTTTCGATTCAAGGGCGATAAAGTTCGCATTCGGCGGCATGGCAATGCAGTCATTCTTGAGCCTGTGCCCGATGATTGGGCATGGCTCGACGAAATCACGGGAATGCTGGACAGCGACTTCATTGATGCAGTATTGGAACAACCGGAACAGCAAGAAAGACCGAAGTTGGATAGGCTGTTCAAGAAATGAAGTATCTCCTGGACGCCAACGCAATCATCGCTGTGCTAAACAGCGGTGAGTCAAATCCAGCCCGCAGAGCAAGAATGCACAAGCCAAACGACATAGGAATTCCTTCGATTGTCGTGCAAGAGCTTTACTATGGAGCCTTCAAAAGCAAGAAATCAGAGAAGAATGTCGCCCTTGTCGATGCTCTTCAATTTGAAGTTTTGGAGTTTGATAAAGAGGATGCGCGGCAGGCAGGTGAGGTGCGGGCCCGACTGGCTGCCCAGGGCAAACCGATTGGACCTTACGCTGTGCTCATCGCCGGACAAGCCAGAGCACGCAACCTGATCTTGGTCACGCACAATGTGGAGGAATTTTCTCGAGTTCCCGGACTCAAGATTGAAGACTGGGAAGCCTAATGTAATGCTGACGTGCATCAATTCACTTTGTTCGCCAGAGCCGCCAAAAGTCGTGCCGTCGATGGATTAGCCCGCAACTGGCTGGCCACATATGAGAAGCATTTGTGGAAGCCGAAGGCGTTCATGTGGCAGCAATCGCAGAACTCAGTGGTGCTGGAATACTGCTCGTGCGCTTGCGGCCGTATCAATTGCAGTCCATACTTTTGCGCTGAGCTGCTGAGCAGCTCGTCGTACATCTGAGCGAGCTTTGGATTGAGGAGGGCACGATTTTCCTCAGTGAGCGGCATGTCGACAAGAACGACTTTGATGCCGTTTGCCGTTGCCTTGCCGATGAGGCGGTCAAGGCACACAGCTTGTTGTTCGAACTGTTTGAAATTGGGTGGATTGTAGCGATTGTTGTATCCGTTCAAATCCAGAAGCTTGTTCTTCTCGCCAAACGGATGCCCGCGGTAAAACCCTTCGAGCTGGCTGCGCGTAATCTGCATTCGTCCCTTATCGTCCGTCCTCAGCGTCGGCATTTGAACGGCACCGGGAATATCCTCTACCACCACATGTGATGGCGCGCTCGGACGTTTGCCGCGCTTCTTGATGAACATTGCGATCCTTCGAACATCGCTGCGAAAGTCGCGCAAAAACGTGGCTGTGTTTCCAGCAACCCAGTCATTCACAAGTTGTGCTGCCGTGCCCAAGCTCTCTGCATGCACGAGCTCCGATATGCCGAGCACTCGGCGCAATTCATAACGCATCAAATTATCCTGCGTCTTCATCGTATTGTCGATGAAATCACGCGGCGCCAGGGCAAGCACTACAAGTGGTGGCTTCCAACCGACAGCAATCATCTTGTCGATGATCATTTCATAATCGGAAGCAAACGCACCGGGCGTGCTGAGATCGAGCACTTGCGGCTTCTTGCCGCCCGCGCCAAAGAGCAATGTTTCCACATGCTGCGCGCGCACATGCTTGAGCGCAAATTCGGCATAATCGACGATGTTGAAAAAGGGCAGCTGGACGCCTTCAAAACAACCGTCGGCAAGCAAATTAGGAATGAACAGCACTGACGAGCCAAGCATTACCAATTCGTTGCCGTGCTTTGAGCGTATGATGTCGGGCACCCTCCAGATATAGCCTTTCGGCATAATCTCGGAGGCACGCTCCGGCGCCTTGATCACCTCTGGCGTCAGCGGACCGAGCCAGCAGATGAAAGCAACAACCGCCAGGAATCCGATAAATGCAGTGACAGCAGCGCTGCGGCTCAGAGCTGCCAACCAGCCGGATTTGGGTGGCAGCGGGGGCGCAGAGGCACCAGCAGTCTCTCGCCGAGGTGTGCTTTGCCGTTGTTGTTCTCTTTGTGCGGGACTGGCTAAAGTCAGCGCCTGATCCTCTTAGGATTACCCTAAAAAGATAGCCAGGCGCCAATTTCTTGCCAAGTTGAAGCAACTAATACTCCCCAGCAAGCCGGTTGTAAAGAATCTCCCCGCTATGAGGGGGGATTCTGCGAAAGGGGCAGCTGGAGATATAGTCCCAGACAGACGACATCGCCGCCTCCAGCCTGAAATGCCAGTCAAATGACGCTTTCGGTCTTTTGATGATGCTTTTCTTCTTATCTATTCCGAACGGGCGTGAAGGCAGAAAATTACAATCCTTTCAAATCCTTCCGACTTCATACGTGTGAACCGCATGGACTTCGCAGCCGAAATCATGCCTAATCTTTATGTTGTCAAGAGGAAATTGCATGCTGAGCGCCGCCATCACCGAACGTAGGCATTCGCCGAAATCCAGCGCGCGCATGAGCAATCTTCATGCGTTCGCGGCTTCGTGGCTGGGAGAAACATTCGATGCGATGGACGCGATGATTTACTTCATCGTTCTCTATCCATGTCTTGCCGAATTGCTCAAGACTCAGGATGCCACGGCAATCGGCTGGCACGGCGCGATTATCCTCGCCATCTTTATGATTGGCTGGTCTCTAGGCAGCGTTGGCTTCGGCATTTTTGCCGACAAATTCGGACGTCGCATGGCGATGACGACGTCTATCTTGTTGTATGCGATAGGTTCTGCGCTTTGTGCAACAAGCCAGGACTGGACTCACCTCGCCTTTTATCGCTTCCTTGTCGGGTGCGGGATAGGCGGTGAGATAAGCATAGGTACGGTTCTTCTTTCGGAAGCGTGGCAGGGCAAGGGACGAATCTGGGCAATGTGCCTGATGCAAAGCTCATTTTGCACGGGGTGCTTGCTCACGGGGGCGTTCAACTTAAGTGTCGGTGCGGGGGGCTGGCGTTGGCTCTTTCTCATTGGCATAATCCCCGCACTGGTAGCCTTTTACATACGCTCGCAGCTGAGCGAGCCGAAGGCCTTCGAAGCCATAAAAGAATACCGCAAGAAGCTTGCCGGCAAACCGAAAGAAGATTTGTCAAAGCGCGAACGTGAAATGGTTGAATCGCCGATGGTGCCTCTCTTGAAAGGCACGAATCTGCGGAAGTTGATTCTTGCCACCACACTGTGCATGTCGGCGATTGTTGGGTATTGGGCGGCAATATCGTGGATGCCCGCCTGGATCAATCAGTTGACGGGCACTGAGGCGGTAACGGAGCGAAGCGCCGCCACCACCCTCATGAGCATCGGCGGCATTCTTGTTTGCTTCATTTGTCCGACATTGACGGCGATGCTCGGAAGAAGAGCCATGTTTCTCATCGGCTTCGCAGGCTCGCTGGCAAGCGTCCTTCTCATGTACCTGGGCATTCATGCGTATGGAAATGCGCTTCTGGCAGCAGCGTTCGCCGTCGGAGTGTTCTCCAGCATTCCATTCATCATCGTTTCATTCTACATTCCAGAGCTTTTCGAGACTCACGTGCTCGGCACCGCATCCGGTATCAGCTGGAGTCTGGGCAGGATCGTCGCCGCGATGGCGGGACTTCTGACCGGACCTTTCATCGCCTGGTTCGGCGGCTCGTACGCCTGTGCTGCCTCATGCGTAGCGACGATATATCTCGCCGGCATCGCCGCCTCCCTTTTCGTGAGGGAGCCGAAGCAACTGACGACAAGCGAAGTCACTTCGCTCGATGGTCATGCTTGTACGGCGAAGCTGCCGTAAATATCTCGCATGCTGAAACGCGCTCTTAAAACTGCTTGCATGGCTTGGGTGCTTTTAATCTGTGTATGCCGCGCTGAGCAGGAACGCGTGATTTAGTTCGATGTAACAGAAGAGTTTCATTACTCACATTGCTATCCAAGGAGCTCAATCCGTGGTTCGGAGATTGCGAGCAGCACAACCAAGTATGTACTGATTTTGAGGACAACAAAGCCCTGGCAATGGAAGAGCAAAGTCTGGCCGACAATGAGGGATCACAAAAGCGCCAGATCGCGATAATGCCTTCAATGGTGTCCATTTATGTAGGCTTGGCACAAGTGTATGCACAAACGAATAGGGCCGAAAAGGCAGAACAAACACTTTTGCGCACCGCAGAGCGAGTGACGAAGGAAGAGCCGACAGGTTATCGGGCCATCATGTCACCTTTTGCCTTCGACTCCGTAGCCCAGTTTTATGAGAGTCGAGGACGCATTGCTGATGCCGAGAAATGGTACGCCAGGGTGAGCGAATTGACCTGCAACGCCCATGCTTACGGCGTGCAGTCCCAATCTATGGAAAGATACGCCAAGTTGCTGCGCAGTTCAGGACGCATAAGAGAAGCATCAGCAATGGGCAAGAAAGCAGCGGAGCTGGCAAAAATCAAGGGCCGTTTGGACGCCTCAGGAGCCGACTACTAATCAACTGCGATTCTTGACGGGCGAGCACGCAATAGCGATGGCACTGAGGATGGAATGCCCCCTGATTACTGGTGATGCCGCCATAACAAAAGCCAATCTTCGTCCAATTTTCTGGGATTGACGACACAAACCAGCGTCCACCGAACCGGACGCGAGCCGCTCATGACACTGCCCCAACGCTCAGTTATTGAGAATGTCCTGATAAAGCAATGTCGAAAGATAACGCTCGCCTGTGCTGGCTGCTACTGTGACGATCAACTTGCCTTTGTTCTCCGGACGCTTGGCGATTTCCAGGGCGGCAAACACATTGGCACCACTGCTGATACCGGCAAAAATGCCTTCTTCCCTGGCCAGCCGGCGGCCGAAATCCAGCGCTTGTTCGTTTGTAACGCGGAAAACGTCGTCGATGACGGAAAGATCGAGCACGCCCGGTATGAAACCGGCGCCGATGCCCTGGATTTTATGGGGGCCCGGCTTGAGAGGCTCTCCAGCACGGCATTGCGTGATGACAGGGCTGTCCGCGGGCTCCACAGCAATAACCTGAAGTGACGGCTTTCTCGATTTGATCACCTGCCCCACACCGGTGATGGTGCCACCCGTGCCCACGCCGGCGACAAAAATGTCGATGCGCCCTTCGGTGTCACGCCACACTTCTTCGGCAGTAGTTTCGCGATGAATTTTGGGATTGGCAGGATTGTTGAATTGCTGCAGCATGTATGCGCTTTTCGTTTCCGCGACGAGCTGCTCGGCGCGGGCCACCGCTCCCTTCATCCCTTCTGCCCCAGGAGTCAACACCAGCTCGGCGCCCAGTCCGGCAAGCAATTTCCTGCGCTCGAGAGACATGGTATCAGGCATGGTGAGAACCAATTTGTAGCCGCGAGCAGCAGCTACAAATGCCAGCGCAATTCCGGTGTTGCCTGAGGTCGGCTCAATCAGCGTCGTTTCACCAGGACGGATCAAACCTTCCTTTTCCGCCTCGTTTACCATCGAGACGCCGATTCGATCCTTCACCGAACCAAGGGGATTCATTGATTCGAGCTTGACTGCAACTTCAGCGTGCAATCCGGCCGCCAATCGATTGAGTTTGACGATTGGAGTCGAGCCGACAACCCGAGTGATGTCCTTTGCAATAGAACCAGTTCTTGTAAGCGTCATAATTTTGCCACTCTCTTTTGTGCAACTACCCGTATCGCTCATCTACCCTCACTTCTCCAATTGACATTTTGAACTTCCAGTCCTGCCAATTTTGCTTTCCAGTCTTAACTGCTTCACTGATTTCCGATGCCTTCATCAACCTTGCTTGAGTCGGCCGTTTTCTTGGCTTTCTTCTCTGCGAAAGGCTCGAGCCTCTGCCCCTTTTGAGGTATGGGATTGCTAGCTTCCAGCTCGGCAAGGCTCTTTTCACCAATTTCCTTGATCACTTTGCCCTTTTTGTAGACCTTGTCGTTTTTTCCCTGAGCAGCCTTCATCATTCGCTCGCCTTTCTCGATTAACGACCGGGCGTGAGCAATGCTCGATTTGAATTTTTTCTGCATGCGTTTTTCGTCGTCGGTGTAATCGGCAGGCATATTCTCGCTTCTTGCTGCTGCTTCCGCCGCCGCCTGCTGAGGCATTTGCCTCACAGGATCGTTCAAAGCGCCAGGCATACTGCCGCCAAAGAAATCATTCGTTCCTGC
>DATNRC010000662.1:0-3787 GCA_036703705.1 Candidatus Obscuribacterales bacterium | reverse complement strand
GAGACTTTGCTCCAACCCGGGAAAGTAAAACATCGTCGTTGAGTATGGCGCGCACGACAACCCGATTTCTTGCGTAACCGAGCCGTCTGCGTGCAGGACGTAGAACTGAGAAGTTTGACGCTCCATTTCCATCCTCCTATGGATCAGCATCCAAAAGCGGGTAAGCGGACGAGACGCTAATTTGCGCGGTCGAAATCAGTAGATTGCTGTTAGTGTGCGCTTTGTGGGATCCGAACCTGCGATTGATTGGGCGAAATATGTGTCTTCAATCTATGTCCGCCTGCACGGCGGCGTCAAGGAAAGAAATGGGGCAAAACGATCAATCACGCAGATCATCCCAGGTATGTCCTGCGCGCTTTTAATTCTTTGTCAATGGCAGCGTAACAACAATTGACTTCATGTGTGGTTCTTCGCGCTGCTCATAGAAGCATGGATAGGTAGCGGCATGGGCAATGAACGGATCATGTTGGAATGCTTGAGCAGAGCAGAGCAGAGAGAAGAGAAGAGAAGAGAAGAGAAGAGACGAGACGAGACGAGATGAGATGAGATGAGATGAGATGAGACGAGATGAGATGAGATGAGATGAGACGAGATGAGATGGGGGATAGCGAGAAGGGTGCGAGGAGCACAATCTGCTCCCCGCGCCCTTGCATCTCCGCATTAGCGACGGCTGTTGCCGCCCGCAATCATGGGGATGACGACAAATACTAGAATGAGCAATACTAGTACGAGCGTGAATCCGTCCATGCTGCTGCCTCCTTTCAGAACTCGTTTGCGAGGTCGCCTTCGAGAGCGAGAACGACAGCGCTCGTGCCGACAGTGCGTGGTTTGGTGCGAAGTTCTGGTAAGGGTGTGCTTGGCTCGGTGGATGATTGTCGGACGAAGGCGCTCAGACACTAGAGCGCGCGCGCTAACGAATGCAAGCGCGCGCTGAAGCTCCAGTCGCGGAAGTTTTTCTCACAATCGACAATGCTCAAGCTTTGTGAGAATACATCAATTTGTTCTTCCTAGCGCGGGCGCGCGCAAATTCCATGCGTGTTCATTTGCTATCTCAGTTGGCCAACCAGATCCACGAAGCAAGCAAAATAAGGAGCAAGACGATCCACGTGATGGCTATGGCCAGCGACCATTGCCTGGGCGAGGTATGTGTGGCGATTACCGCAGTTGCAGTGATTCCAATCATCAGCGCCTGCACAACTTGGCTGTGGAGTGGAAAACGGGTCGTTGCCGCCGACATCATTTGGGTCAGATACTGTCCATGGTTGTAAAGACCCAGAAAGGCGATAAAGCTCATCGCCAGCATCGGCACCTGTTTCGTTGCCGCGTCGAGAGAGCGACGATCGGAATCGCCCAAGCGAAACTCACTTACTTCGAGAATTTCAAACACAGCACGCTGAGTGTGTTCCCCTGACTCTTCTTCGAGAGTCCATTCGAGCGTATGCACCTCATCAGCTCGCGCGCGACACTCTGATTTGGGCGGCAATTGAGAAACCGCTTGCTTAGCCCTCCTCGCTCGAGTGCGACAGTCTGATTTGGGCGGCAATTGAGAAACCACTGGCTTTAACCCTCCTCGCTCGCGGGCTGTCTGTCTTGTTCGTCAGCCAGAGACGGATTATCACGGCCTTGAGATGAGTCGTTTTCATTTCATTCGCTGTACACGAGCTTGTATCCAACTCCATGAATGGTGACGATCAACGAAGGCTTGCCCGGCAGGTCGATCTTTTTGCGCACACGCTTAATATATGTTCGAATGGCATCCGGAGAGGTGTCGGCGTCTGAGTTCCAGATATTGTCCAAAAGCGCCTCCGGGCTGAACACTTTGTCCGGATGCCTTAAGAGAAATTCGAGCAGCATAAACTCCTTGGGCATGAGATGAATTTCCTGATCGCCGCGCCTCACCGTGTACGAACGCGCGTCAAGAATGATTCCTCCAGCGGATAACACCGTCCCCTTGAACTGAGGAGGCCGGCGCAGGAGAGCACGCACTCGCGCCGACAGCTCCCTCAACTCGAATGGTTTCGTTAAATAGTCATCACATCCAGTATCAAGTCCGGAAGTAATTTCCTCTTGCTTGGACTTGCCCGTCAGCATCAGTATGGGCAAAGTTCCACCCCGCTCTCTGTACTCCTTGCAAAAGGAAATGCCGGACGAGCCCGGCAACATCCAGTCGAGTATGATCAAATCGAACCGATTGTTTGCCAGAGCCTCCAATCCCTCTTCCGCCGTGGTTACGCATGTGGTGTCATAATAGTCACCATTCAGCCAGGTGGCCACGATCTGCGAAATGGATGTGTCGTCCTCAATGATCAGAACACAATGATTGCGGCTGTTCTTGATGCGATAGCCGCGTCGTTCACTGCCGAAATGGGGCTGCGGCGGTGACACCATACTCACTTCTCTCCTTCGCTATCGTGCATTTAGATTTTCCAATTCCGCATGCACGCTCATCGCCTCAATGACCCTTCCTTTTCTCTTCCAGAGACGGAGGACCTTGCTCAGATATTGCTTGTGCTCTTCCAGGCTCACATCCCTTGTTTTCTTGGCTAGCAGGTAAGCCTGGGCGAATGTTCTTCTAGCCATAGCGAAGCGATCGCTGCTGATAAACACTTCAGTCAGCTTATAGAGCAGGCGGCAGGCGTGCTCATCGCTTTTCTGTTTGCGCAAATAATATGTGCGCGCTCGCTTGTACAATTTCTCGGCTTTTGCGTATTGCCCCAGCATCGCAAATTGATCTGCCAGAGCTTCGATCGTGATCACTACGCCTTCCAGATCGCTCTGCCTGCCGTGCTTTTCGCGCATGGCAGCTTTGAGCATCATTTCCGCCACGTCAAGATGTCCATTTTTGTATGCTGTTGCCCCCAGCTCCACATATGCTGACCAAACGCCGTTCGTAATCATCTCCCCTTGTCCTTTCTCATCCCTGCATGGCACAGATAACCCATAGCCGAAGAGTCGCTCGGCATGGTATCCAATTGGTGAACTGACGATGGAGTAAGTTAAACAATCACTGTGGCATCCTCGTGTCATTCAGTTGAAGATTGAAGAGTTCTCACCCTCCGCCTTTCATTCTGCGGATGGCGATTCAATTCAGGCAAGACTTCAGGGGTCTATTTATTTGCTCGTGAGTATTTCTCGAGCACGCTTATGAAAGTGTCCGGTCCGGCTGTGTTTACAGTTTTCACACGCCCGACGCTCCGGGCATACCACTCCTCGCGCAAAAAGACTATGGTGCCCATATCGCGCTGCGTCACCAATCGCAAACACTTAAATGTGCCGGCGGGCACTTTTACCTCTTCTGTGCCGGCAACTTGCACCTCTTCTTTGATATCTCCTGTAAGCGGACTTTTGCTGCTCCAGTTCCATTTATCGCCGGGCTTGGGATGCGCTTTCATAATCAGCTTAGGTGGATGCAAATTCCGACTCAGGGATTGGCTCTTCAAGTATTCACGGCTTAGAAGCGTAATAGACCCATCTTTCGCCTTCGCGTACAATTCCCGAATTGTATCCAGCGGCGAGACAGTCTCAACGAGGTATTCCTCACTCCCATCTCTTGCCGTTTGACGTCCCTGCACTGTCGTTGTGGAAGTGAACTTTGGTCCCAGGCGATGCTTTACGAGATATCGCCAGGAGGAAGAAAGCTGAAGGGGGAAGTAGCCTGCATCATGACTCTCACCGGGCTGAGCTTGCGTGCTCTTCTTACCAGCACACAGCGACGCCTGCATGCTCAATAAGCCTGCCACAATAAGACTGAAGGCCGTGTGCTTGAAAGGACTAATCGACCAAGTTT
>DATNRC010000661.1:0-4834 GCA_036703705.1 Candidatus Obscuribacterales bacterium | reverse complement strand
CAGTCCGAGGGCCTTATAGAAGCGAGCGACGGCTTCGATGGTCTTTTTCATGTCGAGGGGAGCGGTTGAGGCGGCGACAGAGCGCCATTCGCCTATGTAGTTGCTCAACAGCTCTCGTTGCGCGGGCGGTATTTCAATCTCTTCTCCCGCCAGCAACCTCTGCCGGTACCGCACATGGTGCTCGACCTCCTCTGCCGTGATGTTGTTCACCATCATCGGTCCGGCGCAAATCTCACGCCAGGGAGCACCAGCTAGTGCCTGCCTAATGATTACCTCCAGTACCTGCTCGCGTACGCGTGAACCGCTAAACATGCTCTGTCATCTTCCAATCAAGTGTGGGACTCTTTCGAAATGCCGATGATTCACGATCGCTGATCGATCATCTTAGCACGGCGACAGAGCGAGCGGAGAAGTAACGATACGGAGTTGATAACTCCGGCTTTGTGCATGTGTGTGCAATTCCACATTCGCACTCTGCATCTGTCCGGCTACGATGGCAGCGTTACCAGACATGCCGCCGTGCTTATGGCATGCAGTCCCCTTCAATACACGCACCGCGCAGGCTGCCTCGACAGCAATCTCTGACAGCCCGCGCCCCCAAGCGATACAGGAGCAATCAAGATGAGAATTATCACGCGCAAAGGCAGAGGTTCTGCCATTGCGGAACTCGGTCCGGCAATCTTTCTCATTTTCGTGATTGTGGTATTTCCTCTCACGACGCTGGGAACGCTCGGGTTGAGATATTCCTTCTTAATCATGACAGTCCGGGCGGCTGCCCTCGATGCGTCGCGCTGCAAGCAGTTCCAGGAGGATGTAAGCCCTGCCCAGCCTTCCGCAGTCAACACGGCTAATAAAACAGCCAACACGTTTGCCTCCAAATTCAGTGGCATCAGTCTAAATCAGGTCAGCACCTACATCTCTATCTGCAACCTGCCGACCAAAAAGATCACCTTCTCCGAGGCACCGCTGACGGCCGTGGATGAAGTCAACAACGTCTACGACATTGATGTGAAAATCACCGGTGAGGTCATGCCTCTCATTCAAAACAGCCGAGGCTATTGGGGCAACATTCCCGGGCTTACGGCGCCATTTTCGGTGACAGCCACAGCTGCTTTTGCTGCAGAGAACCCCTCTGGACTGACTATGTAGTAGGAGTACATCATGAACAGATACTTGCCTGACAGACGAAAAACACCATATTCGATGGCATCGAGCTTCCGGGAAGGACGCTCCGAGAAAGGCGCTTCGTCCTTCATTGAAGTCTCCCTGGGCTCATTTCTATTGATTATGGTGATTCTCCTCAGTGTGGACGCTTACGTCTGGATGCACGCCTATATGATCAACGACATGGCCTGCCGCGATGCGTGCCGATCTGCGGCGGAGGGTGTCCCTGCCACAGGCGCCACCACTAAAGCCGCTTACCAGCAGGCAGCTCGGGAAGCAGCATTGGCTCAACTCAAGCTCCACATCTCGAACGGGCCATATATAGCGAACCCGCAGCTAGTCAGTCTAATTTGGAACGATTACAACAACACGCTGCCGCGAGCGCCTGAAACACCGTATGTCTCAGTGACAACATCGATTGATGTGAAGATGCCTGCGCCCGTCTTTTTCATGGGTGCGCAAGTCATGTGGGGCGGCGCCAACAAGGCTTTGACGCTAAAACGCACTTACGTCTTTCCAATAGTCCATTTACGGCCGGTTTAGTTCATTTGCGGCCGGTTCAGTCTATTTGCAGTCAGTTTAGTCCATTTGCGGTCAGTTCAGTCTATTTGCAGTCAGTTTAGTCCATTTGCGGCCAGTTCAGTCTATTTGCAGTCAGTTCAGTCCACTTGCGGCCAGTTCAGTCTATTTGCAGTCAGTCTAGTTCACTTGCGGCCAGTTCAGTCTATTTGCCCGCTGTTTGTATCCAATTCTCATCTCAGCCGCCAGGCAAGGAGTAGTTATGCGTAACTCGCCACGTCTTAGACGCACCAGAGGACAGGCTGTTATTGGCCTGATGAGCTTCTTGACCATTTTCTTTGTGCTTGTTCTCGGCATGACGGCCTTCGAAATGGTCAGATACAGCTTGTGCTGCCAGGAGTTTCAACACTGCGTTGATGCAGCGGCGCTTGCCGGCTCTGCCGGATTGGCCTCCTCAAACAACACCAACCAGGCTCAATCTCAACAAATCGCCATACAGATCGCTCAGTGGATCTTCGAGCAGAACTCCATTCTGGCGGTTCAATTGAAAAACAACGGCACTTACGCTGTCTCAAATGCGGCTCCTCCAACGCCGCCGGCTTTCCGGGCCAACCTCAACTTCCGCTGGCTCGATCCCCAAACAGGGCAACCGACCGCAGACCCGGCTGCGCAAAAGATCATGCAAATCCAGGGCGCGTACGGCTACAAGCCGCTCGTCGGTGACTGGATCGGACTGCCAAGCAATTCCGTTCTGCGCTGCTCTGTCACCAGCAACGGTGCCGGACCAATGCTCGACATCGTTCTCTGTCTCGATCTTTCCGGATCTATCGACGACTCCACGATGACCAGCTTTGTGCAGCGCTACTATGTTCCCGGCGAGAATGGAGGGCTCAACCGGTATTCCCAGGTCACCATCAATGGAACCGGGACGCTGTATCAAGTGGTCGGCGCCACGAATCCGCTTGGAACTGCGGTCAATGCCTGTTATCCGCAAACCTTGGATGCCGCCGGAAATCCAGGAATGGGTGCTCTTGTCTTCGACAGCGCTCGCCGTGGCTCTCCTACGCAGGGCTCCCGCCCGGGGGTTGCGGGCATTAACCCTGATGTTCGCGCCTTCACTGATGTTGTCGTCAACCTCGATGAAAAGCCGGTCTTTGCTGGATACACCTACAATGGCTACGACTTCCCGACACTGGGAAGCCTGGTTGAAGCGGCGCGAGGCAATCTGGAGTCCAATGAAATTGCCAAAGCTGCCGGCGTGGACCTTGATTACATAGGGGTTTCCGCGCCTAGAGCCGGATACTATCAGGCTTACTGGCAGGCCGCCCTGCAGCACAGGCATCCGCTCCACGATGCTCAGACCTCGTCCGCCACCTTTTTTCAGATTCTCAACAACAGCGTCGACGCACACTTTGGACTGGTGGGCTTCTCCACCCAGGAAAACACCACATTGCAGGACAATGCTGTCGCTAACGCGTCGCCACAGGTTTTTCCCATGCAAACTCCCGTCGGCCCTATCCCGACAAGCAGCAAGGTGGCCGCTCCCATTCCCTTTGTGGCGCTCAATCCAGCTGCCGGGCCTGCCTTCAGCAACTTCGACGGCATTATGCAATATATGCCGCCCAACAATCCTCCCAATCCTCCACAACTCACCGCCTACGGAAACACGGATATCAACGGGGCCTTGACGAGAGCCCTGCAAATGCTCGTGCCTAACAGCAGGATTGCCGGAGGTCAAAAACTTGCCCGCAAGGGATCGACAAAAGCGATCGTCCTCTTCACTGATGGGTTACCTAATACCAATACCGGGCTTGGCGACATGAACGGCGCCTGGATTTCTCAGCAGGCCGGGCAAAACGGTGTGAAAATTTACTGCATAGGGCTCGCTCAGATTGCCTCACTGCAGTCCCAGCAAAATGCGGTGCTTCAGCCGATTGCCACCAATTCCGGTGGCAAGTATTATCAAATACCGCCCGGCACCAACCAGGCAGCGGCATTGAATCGCGCATTCGGCGACATCGCCCGCTCGCTGGTAGGACTGGTTCGCTAGGTCAACTCACTTCACTTCGTCACACGCTGCTTCAACGAGCTAAGACGCGACAGACGAGATTCATAAAGCCTCTGGCAGTAATCATCCTGTGTGCCCATGTTGTATACGTGCAAATGAGGCTTCTTACGAGACACGACGGAATTCTAAAGCCAGGTGCCGGCTCCGGGAATGATCGTCGTGTCTGCCATGGCGGTATTTCTGGCATCACCTGCATCACCACCTGCATCACCTGCAAATCTCCGACTTTGCGTAGTACAGAGACGGCAATGACAGCAGGAACGAGCAATGCAATGCAATGCAATGCGATGCAAATCGTGCGCTACGCCATCGCTGCCAAAGAATTGGCGAAACTGGGCGGGTTGTGATGCCGCCCAGTTTGGCTAGCTTGGAGTGTGTGGTCGAGCACCGCTACCCCTCTGGCGGCGGGAAAATTGCCGACAGATCATGCTTGAGCTGCTCGACTTCGTGAAGCAGCAGTTTCGGCTCCTGGTCGCCAGGAGCGAAGGCAACACGCACGCACGTTTTCAGAACACGCTCTACGGCTTGCGCCTGGGGATGTTGCCTCGTAGAAAGATAGTCGAGCACTTCTTTGAGCGTGGAAGAACGAACCTCACCGCCATCCAGGTATTTGGTGACGATGGAAGCTATGCGTTCGCATTCCTTTCGCCCAAAATTGCCGGAGGCGCCGGCAAACACAAGAGCCAGCTCGTGGCGGGCGAGTTCGTTTGCGGAGAGAATGCGTCCAGGACGACGGCGGCGGAGCCATGCATAGACCACCAGCGAAGGGGCGAAGAAAACAAGCACGAGCCCCAGTGTGATGAGAGGCATTGCCAGGGCCGGCAAGCTCCCTTGCTGCATGGAGGGATCGCCCAGGATCGGCTCGTTTCCATGGTCGTGCGTGCGCGTGGTTGTGATTTGAAAGGGCGGCGTTGTAAGGCGCTTGTAGTCCGGAGTGATGCCGTCTGTCTCGAATCCGGTGGCATAGCGCAGCTCCATTACAAACCAGACAATGGAGCTCATCTTCCACGTTTGCACTGTCAGTTCGATAGTATGCCGCACGCTGCCGTTGGCCAGTCGTGCACTGGTAATCACAGGCACTTC
>DATNRC010000660.1:0-2721 GCA_036703705.1 Candidatus Obscuribacterales bacterium | reverse complement strand
AGTTAACAGCTGCGACAAGCAAGAATGCATAAAAGACAGAGCTCTTGGCAATTATCTTCAAGTGCCCGCGTCCTTCCACCAGATGCAACTGGTTATTAACGGAAACGAAACAGGGATTATAGCTTGACAGCTTTAAAGAAGAATTGGCTCCAACTTATGAAAGCGAGAAGCACGGAGATGCAAGACTGCGCGGACCTCTCAGGGCTTGCAAAGGTCGTGCGTTCGCTGGCGGAAGAAGGACGGGCAAGCTTACCCCAAAAGGTAAATATTGGCGAAAGAGTGAACGGCCTGATATTCTCGTTATGATCGTCGCTGCTGAGTTGCCTCAGTGAATCTTAATCCGGCCGATATGCATTCGATGGCCCTCGAAATTGGGGTCATCATTTTACTAATCATTGCCAACGGATTTTTCGCACTGTGCGAGATGGCAGTAATATCATCACGGAAAGTCGTGCTTCAGCGTCTTGCCAGGGAAGGCAATAAGGGCGCTCAGTCCGCTCTGGAGCTCAAGCAGTCGGCCAAGACCTTTTTAACGACGATTCAAATCGGAATGACACTAATCATCGTCTTTGCTGGTGTCATCGGTGGTGCCACGTTGGCTGATGACCTGACAAAGCAAGTTGAAGAAATTGCCCATCTGAAACCTTATTCAGACGATATTGCCATTTGTATTGTGGCGCTGCTGACGGCTTACGTCACACTGCTCGTTGGCGGCATTTTGCCGAAGCGCGCTGCTCTAAACAGCCCGGAAAGGGTTGCCTGCTTCATTGGACCGGGTATGCTGATCTTTCAGCGATTGACCGCGCCTCTTACTCGCCTTCTCAGCTATTCGACCGATTTTGCGGTGGCATATTTCGGCATTGATGACTGCGGAGAAAAGCCGCTCTCGGAGCATGACATCCATGCCATCGTTGATGAAGGCAAACGCTCGGGAGTGTTTGAGCAGGCGGAGCACGACATGCTGGTCGGCGTCTTCAAGCTGGATCAGAGGAAGGTCAGCGCCGTGATGACTCCAGTCACGGAGCTTGTCTGGCTCAACACAGATGACAGTGACGAGAAAGTGATCAGCCTGGTTTCCAGCCACCCACACTCGAGATTTCCCGTTATGAAAGGCAACGTCGACAATCTGGTAGGTCTCGTCAATGCACGCGATCTCCTTACTTGCTGGGCGAACGATCGCAAAATCGATCTCGAGAAAATGTGCCGGCGTCCTCTTATCGTTCCCGATTCTCGCAGCGCGCTGGCAGTTCTGGAGGACTTTCGCAAAGCAAAGGCCAGCGCAGCCGTCGTGATGGATGAGTATGGCGCCCTGAGAGGATTGGTTACGGCGAGCGACATTCTCAAATCGATTGTGGGGGATGTGCCGCTGGCGGAAGAATCCGGAACATGGTCATGCCGCCAGCATGGCGAGAGCACCTGGATTGTCGATGGCATGATGCCTGTGTCAGAACTGAAAAAATTGTTTGGCGACTCGGCAGTGCCGGACGAAAAGGACTCTCCATACCAAACACTTGGCGGATTTGTCGTGCATTTGTTCGATCAAATCCCAACCAAGGGCGAGTCGATTGCCTGGCAGGGATATACGTATGAGGTGATGGAGATGGATGGGTATCGGGTGGATAAGGTCAAAATCACCGCCACCTGATTGCCTGCGTTACCGCGCGGTCGCTTGCGGGAATGGTCCCATTGATGGGGCGAAGTTCGGAGCGATCCGGGATGGCGCGCTTTGCTATGATGAAAATTGAATGGGTTCGTTTGGTTCTTTATACATGGACGATACCATCGACAATCTACTGCGCTCGCTTCCCGATCGGGAGAAAGAGCTCGGCAGCGAAAGCCCTCAATTTGCTGATTACCTGACTGCTATTTCGCTGGCACTGTATCACGACAGCCGATTCGCAGAAGCCGAGTCGCTGTTTCGCCGCGCATTGTCGATTCGGGAAACAGTCTTGGCTGTCGATCATCCGGATATTGGCGTGGCGTTGAACCACGTGGGGATGGTTTTGCTCGCCCAGGGACACTTCTCGGAAGCGGAACCTCTTTTCAAAAGGGCGCTGGCGATCCAGGAAAAGGCTCTGGGATTCGAACATCTGAGCATTGCCGCCGGGTTGAACAATTTGGCGGAACTGTACAGGGTTTTGAACCGCTACAAGCCGGCGGAGACGCTTTATCGCAGGGCTCTCGCCATTAGAGAACGCCATATGGGACACGATCATCCGGAAGTGGCGGAAGTTTTGAACAACTTGGGCCTGCTTTACTACGACCAGGGTCGTTATGTCGATGCAGAACCCCTGTACAGGCGTGTTCTGCAAATTCAGGAAAAGCAGCTGGGAAAAGAACATCCGGCAGTGGCGACCACGCTGACGAATCTGGCCGCTCTCTATACGGACAAAGAACACTTTGAGAAAGCGGAACCATTGCACATAAGGGCGCTTTCCATCCGCGAGAACATACTTAGCCCCGAGCATCCTAAAGTGGCCGAGAGTCTGAACAACTTGGGCTGGTTGTACCATCAAAACGGCAACTACATAAGAGCTGAATCAATGTATGCTCGTGCTCTCCAGATCTGGGAGAGATCTCTTGGCCCCGAGCACTCTCATGTTGCGACCTGCCTGGAAAATTATGCGGATTTGCTAAGAAAGACCAATCGGGCGACGGACGCTGCGGCTCTGGAGGAGCGCGTTTACGTTATACGCAGAAAAAATCGCAGTGCGTAGACCG
>DATNRC010000659.1:0-10190 GCA_036703705.1 Candidatus Obscuribacterales bacterium | reverse complement strand
GTTCCAATGCAAATGGCTGATGCGCCTGTTTGTTGTCTCGGTGGCTGCGCCGTATATCGCCAATCAGCTCGGCTGGGTCGCCAGCAAGGTCGGGCGCCAACCGTGGATTGTTCATGGATTGCTGCGCACGTCCGAGGCCCTCTCCAAGGCTGTGCAAGCCGAGCAGATAATGGCGTCGCTCGTGATGTTCACGATTATCTATGCGCTTCTGTTCCTGGTTTTCATTTACAGCCTCGATCGAAAGATCAAGCACGGCCCGGAAATGCACCCAGAGGATGGAACGCACAGCCACCGTCATTTCCATGGCGGCTTCCGCGAGACGACCTGCGATCGTCTCGACTGCAGCCGACATCCGGAACCAGGCGCCGATCTCGATCATGATGACGGCGCAGGCAAATCCGGCGAAGAGCGCGCTGAAGGACACGATGGCTCAAAGGCACAGCCGCCTCGCACCACGGATAGTGCCACAAGGAGGGACAGCTAATGGATCTCAACACTGTCTGGTTTCTCCTCCTTGACGTCATATTCACCTGCTATGCGGTGCTTGACGGTTTCGATCTGGGCGTCGGCGCTCTGCATCTCTTCACGAGGACCGATGGCGAACGTCGCGTCATGCTCAATGCCATCGGTCCGGTATGGGACGGCAATGAAGTCTGGCTCGTAACCGGAATCGGCGCCCTCTTCGGTGCCTTCCCCGAGGCGTACAGCACTTTGTTTTCAGGCTTCTACCTGATGTACATGTTGCTGTTGGTGGGCTTGATCTTCAGAGGCGTAGCAATCGAATTCCGCAGCAAAGAAAACTCCAACCGCTGGCGCAACACCTGGGACTGTCTCTTCTTTCTCGGTTCGATTGTGCCGCCTGTCATTTTCGGAATCATGGTCGGCAACCTGGTGATAGGGCTGCCGGTGGGCGCGGATCGTGAGGCGATGCACGTCACTCTGGCGAGCCTCCTTACCCCATATCCGCTTCTCGTCGGAGCCTTCGTGCTCAGCCTCTTTACCCTGCACGGAGCAATGTATCTGAACATGAAAACGGAAGGCGAGTTGCAACAGCGCATCAAGAGCTGGTCCAAACGCTGCTTCTGGATATTTCTTGGACTTTACATTGTCACCACATTTGCCACCATCATCCTTCATCCGCACATGATTGCCAATTTCGGTCGCTTCTGGTGGGCGTGGATTCTCGTCATCATGACCGGCCTGGCAGTCGCCAACGTTCCCAGAACTCTGCATCTGGGCTACGAGTTGAGGGCGCTCCTGAATTCGGCTTGCATCATTGCCGGCACATTCACACTGTTCGGCATCGGAGTGTTTCCCAACATTGTGCGTTCGAGCATCAACCCGGCCTTCAACCTGGACGTGTACTCGGCGGCTGCATCCCAGTCAACGCTGAGCATAATGTTGATGATGGCAATTATTGGCATTCCTTTCGTGTTGGCTTACACGATTGGCATCTACTGGGTCTTCCGCGGCAAAGTCAAAGTCGACAAAAACGGGTACTGACAAGCGGCAAACGCATATGCCCAGTCATACGCCACCAGAGGCCATACAGTGACGATAGGAACTTCAGCCACGGTGCTGTTGCGACCATATGAAGCAGCCGATCTCGCGGACATCGTTGCCATTGAGCGGGACTGTTTTCCTGACGCATGGAGAGAGCAAGACTTTGTTGACTGGCTTGCCGAGCCAGGCTGCGCAGCAACTGTTGCAGTCAAGGACGGCAAAGTCGTCGCTTTCTTGGTCTTCCAGAGGAAACGAAAGCGCATCGGCATCATTGATATCGCGGTTTCGCCCTTGGCGCGCCATCTAGGCATCGCTCGCCAACTGATTGACTCACTGGTGAGTCAATCCGGTTGTCGGAAGATCGAGCTCGAGGTTCGGCAAACAAATGTCGGAGCCCAGATGGCCTACCTCAAGTGCGGATTCATCGTAACCGGCTTGAAACGCCGGTATTACCCCGATGGCGAGCACGCGGTGCACATGACGCGCCACGTTGCTGGCTAGAAGTGATCAGCCGGGAAGGGCGAACGACTTCCGTTCGCCCTTCCCATGCTGCTCCCGTCTCTTTTCCCCAAGCTTGAATTATGCATGCATATAGTATAGCTGCGATCACTGTAAAGTTTCGAGTGAACTGGCTAACTGTGCGGGTTGTGAACGAGTGTCATTGTACGTATTTGCTAGAAGTCAGATGGATAGCCCTTCTTAGTGTGCGGCAATTTTCAAGGTCTCGCGTGATCCGCGCCAATCAATGAGTTCTGTTGGTTCCGCTGGTCCAATTCATGCTGCGTTCACACCGAGTGACGCCCCGAGGGGGCGTTGGTGTTTTTGTTTGTCTGTGAGCTCAAGCAGCCCGTACAGGCTTGACGATCAATGGCTTTGTGAACTTGCTGAACTTTGTCAGCCAATCGTGTCTGGCGCACTGTGTCTGTGTCAGCCGCTCACATAGCGCGTGCATGCTGTGCTTCAAGGGGAAGGAGCTCGACCAGACAAGTGAGATTTCTCGAGATTTCTCTTCTACAAGAGCTGGAATGCGGATGAACTGCTCACGGACCGATCCCAGCATCATCGACTGCCTAGCCTCCGGAAGGAGTCTTCTAAAGGCGTAGAGCAAGCGTTGAGCCAGAACGTGCATCAACAGCCGGAATTGATTGGCAATGAAATTCTGGCAGCTCAACTTGTCACAGCGAAAATCCTTTGCGTCCCTAATTCGTAGCTCGGCATTGCCCCGCCGCAGTAGACCTCGTTGATGAGATATTCGGGCGCCGTATCATAGTAAGTCCGGAATGAGCTCCCTTGCTGGTCACCGTATGTGGGAATGCTCGCGCCGTCAAAGTCCAATCGTATAGTTTTGGGTGGCTTCTTTTGTGAAATGTAAGCAAACAGAAGCCACATCGCCAGCCGGTAGCAATTAGCAGCGTTCATTTTGTTCTCGAATCGACATCCTGTGGACTGCGAGGCCGGCCCAACAATTTCTCCATTCTCTCCTCTCAACAAAGATAACTGCAGCCCTGGATCATGAGCCAGCAGCGCTCCATCATTTACGTCCTCGTAGCCGCAACAAATCAGCAACACCCGCTGCCACAAAAGCTGGTACAGCGAGTACTTGACCTGCCACACCGCCCTCCACTCAGGCAGGCTGCCGCTCCTTGCACGAATTGCTGATCCAATTCTAATTGCAAGAGCAAGGGAGCCCCTCCTAGCTTCGTCTGGTCGCGTTCTCCGAACTTGGCTTTGACAATTTTCCCCTTGCCCAAATGGAGGGTGTGTTGAACATTTCCGGCTTCGGCGGTAGGCTTAACTCTCAAATTGACCTCGTTGGCGTTCATTTTGGTTGCTAGCGCTGCCACTCTGAACCGTTTGCGGGGTCAATTCAATACTTTGCACCGTAGAATGCGTGCAATGCTTTGCTTGAGGGGCTTCCCGAGACGCTAACCATCCATCGCCTCGGCATTACAGGTTTGTTGAGGCAATCGTTGCGCACAACAAACATCATCGAGTCAGCGTTTGCATCAGTGAAACGATACCTCGGTCGAACATCGAAGTATCAAGACGAAGAGCAGATGGAGCGTTGGGACCAGTCAAAGGATGCAGACAAATGAAGAAACTGAGAGAGGCTCTGAAGACACACGACAGAAAAGCCAAAAAGCAAAAAAAGCGCCCAGGACGTCGCTGATTTTCCGCCTGCTAAGATACTGATGGTCAGGGCAGGTCAGAAAAGATCAACGACGCCCAGGACACCCCCCAGGCGGCTTGAAACAACGCTCTCATGAAAGAAGCTTACGGGATGCGATTAAAATACCTCTCCGCTTTCAGTAGTGCAATTACGAGCAGACATGCGTGGATTCCTCTATGCAGCCGATCAAAGAGAGCACTATAATCGTTCACACGTCCAAAAACCACACACAGCGAGCGCCAGTTCAGAGGGCGCGTCCTGTTGTGCCCGATCTTTGTTGAGCAAAAGAAAATTCCGCGCGGCAGGTGTATCCGCGCTCACAGTCTCAACTCAATTACGCCTCAGAGCGTAACACGATCTTGTCAGGCAATTGACGAAGGACATAGAGTCGATCCTCTGTCTCCATCCATTGTCTCAGCGGATGCAAAAACGCCGTTGTAAATCAACCTCGATGCGCAAATACATCCTTGCGCGCAGGATCGCTTCATCGTGCCGCTTGCACCATATGCGGTGCGCTGCCACAATCAAAATTGAGGAACTTTTCATGTATGAAAACACAGCCAGGGACTTCCCTGAGGGCCCCGCGAGCCCATTTGTACTTAACGACGTGCGAGCGCTCGATGGCGCATGTTTCTGTCGGCAAAACGGTTCAGGAGGCAGGGCTGATTATGAGTTTGAACGAGCGGTGGCCCCTGCCGCCGAGCTCGGCGATTTGACATGGCGAAGACAGGGCGGGGCTGCTCGAGGAGAACTCGTGCCCGGCTATATCAGAATCGCCACAGGCGACACCGCTACCAGCGCAATGGTGGACAACATCAGCAATATGATGCAATTGGGTGAAGACCTTGTCTTCGTGAATTATTTGCAGGCTCAGCAAGCCATTGCCAGGGCGAAAGCGATCGCAGACAGCGTCAACCACCAGGAATTACTTGCCAGACGTTCTGCGATTCAAATACGTCTGCAGACTGAACAGAACCACGCACAAAGACAAATCCTCCTAAAGGAAGATATGGATCTATTCGCTCTCGATCAGGCGAGCAAATGGACGCGCCTCAATGAGGTATTGCTGTTTCGGCGCCTTGGAAAAATTGAGGAATCAGAACGATTATTCGCTGTGGCGATGAATTATTTTCGGCAGAAGCGCCCGGATCTGTCCGACATGCATGGCTCCAATCCGATCAATCGGCAATTTCTATTGTCCGCTCAATCACTGGTACATGAGCTCGTGCGCTTTCCTATGGATCCTGGCAACAGATCCTGGCAGCGAAATTCTCGCCTGCTTGTCGCTCCTCAGCCAGATTTTGATTCTCCGGCGCACGGTTTCAATGGCTTTCAAAATGGATTTCAGGCTGATCAAGGCTGGTTGTTTGAGCCTCAAAACGGCTTCTTTGGCAACCAGCAGGGACACGAATACCTGCCACCAAAAGCGCAGATTGCCGATCGCTTTGATCCAAGAATGGCTGATGCGCCACCACCTTCAGTTTCACCTCGCTCGCCGCAAAGACGCAATCAACAACAAGGACCAAGCGCAAGTGCGCCCTGGCGTGCAGGGTATGGGCAGATCGCGCCGGCTTTTCGGCACAATCCCACACAGAGGGGAAGTGGAGCATTCGGCACTAACTTTGCGCCCTATGTATTTGAGACCTCGCCAAACCACTATCAGGAGCAAGAGCATTGGAGACCCAATCCGGGCAAACTCCGAGATTGGAACGCACCTCCCGACTTTCGCATCGTGCTTCCCTGGTAGAGATAAGTCCTATAAATATACTCAAGGCGCACATGCGAAGCGCAAAGTATCGATTTCTTAGCTTTGCCGCATAGCTTAGTGCGACTTCACAAAAACACCATGGCACTGCCTTAGAATTGCGCTCGCTGTCTGATGACGGCGGCTTCCCAGAAAACTGAAGGTTTAGGTCGCCGTGCCACAAGCATGGTCTGATAGGAGTTACTAATGTCCAAGGCACGTTACGAGAGTCACATGACAGGGCGTGAGTATTGGAGCCAACCACAGAGCAACACAAGCTCTGGCAGGGCGAGTTACACGCGGCTTGCCCAGCTGTCCCAGGAGAAGAAGACTAAATCCAATTTGTGGGACAGTCTGACAACCCCAATCGCCGAGGCATATCGCCGCGCAGTTAAGGCTCTTATCTTCATGTAATCCAATTCGAGACGTCCCTCCGGCGCACAATCTCTTGGCAAAAGAGGTGATCCGATATCGGATGACCTTCTCGAATTTGCTCCCGAGCACGCGGGCGCATCCCAGAATTCCCGCCGCAGCCGCAGGCGCGCAAATCAGAGCATGCGCCCGATGCCTCGAACCGATCAACCAGCTTCCGCCGCCACGCATACAGTCTGCGAGTGTTCAATGACGTTTGGGACCGGCTCCACTTGGGGGTGTCCTGTGCGTCGTTGACGGTGAAAGCAGTCCCAAATCTCGAAAGCGCGCAGCTTATACTATACCTTGTCGTCAGCCTGCAGCTAAAGGCTAAAGGTACGAATTCAGTAAACTGCGTTCCAAGTGCCAAACGGTCTGCATTTCGCAGGAGATTGTCAAACTCCCAATCTCCGAAACGTTGACTGATAGAGCTTCCACGACGCTTTTCACTGAATATGTTCGGCTAAAGCAAAACGCGGAACAAGCGGCTCCACACACCTCTTGTTCCGCGCTTGCACTGGAAGCATTTATCAGCAGGCGTTCATCGATCGCCAAGCAGCCCTGGCGCTACACGATTTGAGAGCCGGACGCCTGCGATGCGGCCTGATAGTTTTCCCACAACTGAGCCAGCTTTCCCTTGGCTGCAATCAACTCCTTGAACGAACCCACTTCGACGACTTCGCCGTTGTCGAGAACGTAGACGACGTCGAAAAGCTCGAGCAAGTGCAGCTTGTGCACCGTCGAAACCAGGCAGCGCTTCCTGAACTCGCCGAGCAGATGAGTGTAAATCAAGCGCTCATTAGTCGTGTCCACGCTGCTCGTCGGTTCGTCGAGGAGAAGAATGTCGCTCGAGCGGGCAAAGAAAATGCCGCGCGCCAGAGCCAAACGCTGCTTCTCGCCGCCGCTGAGGTTGATTCCCTTCTCTGCGATGTTGGTTTCCAACCCCTTGGGCAAGCGAGCAAGCACCTCGTCGAATCGAGCGGCACGAATTGCGCTCATGATCTCCCCGTCACTTGCTTCCATTCCGAATGCGATGTTGAAGCGAATGGTGTCGGCGAAGATCTCCGGATCTTGAGGCATCAGCGTAGTAGTGGTGGCAAGATGCCGCAACTTGTGCTTGAGCTCGCTACCATCTGCGCTGACACGCACGTCATCCGTCATATCCAGGCCTCTGAGCAGCCTTAGCAACGTGCTCTTGCCGCTTCCGCTCGGACCGACGATGGCAATCGCCTTGCCCATCTCAAGGTCGATGCCCACATTCTTGAGGTGCTGCCGCTTGTCCTGCGCGTCTTGATAGGCGAAGTTCAGCTCGCGCACAGAGACCTTCTGCCAGCCTTGGGGAAGACTGGCCTCAACCGGACCGCTGGTGAGCGCAGCCAGATCTTCGAGAATGGCGTTCGCCGCCTTGAGGTCGGCAGCCTGGCGAACGACGCGCCCGTATTGTGACGCGAAGTTGTAAAACGAATCGCCGATCCGCCTCAGATAGTCAAAGAGCGAGAACAGCGTGCCGGCAAGAATGATCCCGCCGCCGGCAAGAGTCGAATAGGTGTAACCAATGAGCACGATGCCGGTCATGGCCGTGATCATGATTGAGGTGAGAAACCATTTCGACTCGTTGAGGAAATTGTTTTTGCGGAAGAGCGGCAGAGGCAGCATCATTCGACGCTTCACCTCTTCCAGAGTGCGCGGTTCGAGGCGAAGAGTGATTACGGTCACGATGTTCGTGATGTAATCGTGAATCGCCTCAGCGATGTAGTTTTGCTGCTTGTTGAGCTCATCGTACTGCTTGGACAGCACTCCGTCGAATCGAATGATGACGTAGAGTGCAATGGCAGTCGTGACGATGACAGCAAGCGCCGCAAGGGGCATGAAGAATTGCAGGATGATCAACGTGCCGATGAGACGGCACACCATGTACACGATGTCAAAGCTGCCCTGGAAGAAATCAGACAGAGCATTGTGCGCCCGGTTGATTTTGTCGATGCTCTCTCCCGAGTGGTGCAGGCGCTGCCACCTGAGAGGCATCTGGGTCACGCTTTTGAACATGTGGGCTTTGTACGCAAAAGTAATGTGAAAGGCTACATATCGCTCAAGCAGTCTCGTCGGGCCGTGGATTGCCCAGAAACCGAATTTGAGCGCGAAGAACAGGCCCATATACCAGATGACGTCATGCAGCAATTTTCCGTTGTCACCGGCAGTTAAGTCCGATTGCACGGCATTGAGCATGAGTCCCAGGACATATGGCTCCAGCAATGCTACCGCCTGCGCAATCATGAACAGCACGGTGCACACCAGCATGGCAATGCGGTACTTGCCCGCAAAATGCCAGCCTGTCTTGACGATCAACCATAGACGATTGTCCCTTAACATCGTTTGTCCTCGCCAGATGTTAGGCAGCCGATCGCCTCCCGACGATTGAACGTGAGGAGGAGAGACTGCCGAATCAGAGCTACTTCACAAACATCCGACAGAAGAGATGCTTGCGAAGTTGTTTGTGAGATCAATGCTGCCGCTTAGGGCTGGGTGTGATTAGGACCTCTGAGCAAGGAGAAGAAAAAGAAAGCACTCCAAACTAGACGCGGTGAGTACTCAATCTCGCCTGCTTAAACTCTTTCTTGGCGAAATTTAAAGGCTGCATGATTGGCGGAACTGCGAATTCTTTACTACCCGCCGCGCAAATGCGCATCGCTGGCGGCACTCCTGGCTATCACTACGCCTTCTAGCAGAAGAACAAACAAGAATCGAGCGCGGAATGAGGGCATGAAACCGCCCATCCCGCGCCCGAATTCAACCAATTGGAGCGCCACACTGCGGGTTCCGCACAGAAACACCTGAGCGTTCCATGCAGAAACACCGAGCGTTCCGCACAGAAACACCCAGCGTTCCGCAGAGAAACACCCGAGCCTTCCACACAGAAACACCCGAGCGTTGCGCAAGAACTCCAGGCCGCTAAGACGGCTCAGACGTCGCCGGCGATTACCGTGACCAGTTTGGAGGGATCGAAGTGCCGTTTGATAGCAGCGTTCACAGCATCGACCGTGAGCTCACGCAGCTTGGAAGCATATGTGTCAATGCCATCGAGGCTCAGTCCCAGCGCCGAATACTCAGCGATCTTGTCCGCCAGCTCAAACATGGTCGTCAGTCCGAGCTGATGGCCGCCGATCATGTTGTTGATCTGCGTCTTCAGCTCCGCCTCCGTGATGCCGTTGGCAACGAAGTCCCGAACGATGTCGCCGACCATCTTGAGCGCCGGCTCCACATTTGTCGCATTGACGGAGAGAGCGATGTACCAGGGAGCGCCACCGTATGAGTTATCCCACTGGCCGGTGTAGACACCATAGGTGAGACCACCCTGCTCGCGCAGCTTCTTGCCGAGACGCGCAGTCAGAGTGTCGCCACCCAGAACGCGCATCCCCACAAGCGCAGCGTGAAAGTCGGGATCCGACTTCTTGAGCGCGAGCGGGCTGCCGAGCACAATCTGAACGCCGGGTTTGTCCGGCATCTTCTTCACGACCGTTTGCGCTCCCTGCACCACAGGAGGTGGCACAACGATGGCCGGCGCCTGCGGGCCCGTCCAGGCTCCGTAGACCGCCTCGACTTGCGCCATGGCGTCGTCCGGCTCGACATCGCCGACGATGGTGAAAAGAGTGCTGGAGGGCGTATAAAATGCGCCATGGAACGCCACCAGATCGTCGACGGTCATGGTCGTCAGATCAGCCATCTGCTCGTCGTGAGTCTTCTGGTAAAACATGGTGCCGGGGCGATAGAGCACGTTGCCCAGCGTGTTGTTGGCAACAGCGGCGGGAAACGCAGACTCTTGCTTATAGCGCCCGATCCATTCGAGTTTCACTTTGTCGAGCTCAGCCGGATCGAAAGCCGGTTGGCGCAGGACAGTGCTCAGCAGCGCGAGGAAAGGTGTCAGGTCTTCGCTGACGACTTGCACATTCGCTTGGGCGACGTAAGGTCCGACGTGGATGTGCAGTCCGCTGCGAACGCCCATTTCGGTGAGCTTGTCGGCAAGCGCCTCCTTGCTCAAGCCTTCCGAGCCCATCGGCAACATCGAGGCAACGACGTCGGCAAGGTTTTGCTTGTCGTTTCCCTCGAAATAATTGCCGGCCTTCACTGCAACGCCGACAGCGACGGTTCCGGAGCCCACTTTCTCCTTCAGCACATTCACGGTAAGACCATTCTCGAGCTTGCGGGTAACGATGCGGCTGCTGATGGAATCACGCTTGGGAGCACTGCCCGTATATCGAGCAAGCGTTTTCTGAAGAATGCCCTCAGCCGGTTTGCGAGCCTGCTTCTTCTCTTGCTTCGGTTTCGCTGCGACGGGGGCGGGGGTCTCGAGGGCTTCATCCGCCT
>DATNRC010000658.1:0-9983 GCA_036703705.1 Candidatus Obscuribacterales bacterium | reverse complement strand
TTTATGCAGCCAGCGAAGGGGATGTTATTGGTCCCATAAAGAGCGTGGGATCTTACCATTTGATCTTGATTGAGAAATTCCACCACGCCGAGTTTACTGCCGCCGTGCAGGAAGAGATCCGCGAAAAACTTTTTGCTGCATGGAAGAAGGAGCGCCTGGACACTACGCCGATTGAGCTGTGCATGTGAGCCTCCGTCCATGGGCGAATATCTCTTCTGCAAACCTGGTTTCACGGAAGCTCAAAGTCCCAGCGCTTTCTCTATCTCCTCCAGCCGCTTTCGCGAGATTATCCCTTGATAGATGCAACGAACTTCATCAGCCCTTGTATATAAAGAGAGTCGCGTAAAATAGGCGAACCCGCCGTGCTCCGAAAGGACAAGAAAGTATTTGTCGGAGATGCCACCGCCAATCAATCTCTGATGCGGTTGCGGACCGACGCACCCGGCAGCAAATGGACCATTGACGTCGGACATGCTCGTCAATCCCAGAGCTTTATGAAACTGCTCGGGAAAGTCGCCTTTTCGTTTCACCGCCTTGAACTTTGTTGTGTTCAAGATGTTGTCGGCGCTTTCTTTCGAAAGGCCTTGCTGGTTCGTCTCTGCCGACATTGTCGAGTTCTCCTTATCGGATGTTTCGTCGGACAAACAGGGAATTCCTATAATGAAGCAGGAAAGAATGAAGAGAATCAATCTGAGCACGGCGAAGCTTGGTTTGAATGCGAAAGTGGCTGCACTCTATTTAGCATATTCGGACAGGTGGCGCCCGGGGGCTTGGCAAGCCGGCAAAGAATTTACAAGAATGATCGTCCGCTATTGCCCGCCGCACAAGCGGTCCGGACATTCAGGAACAATGAGTCAGCCATGGCGTCTTTCCCTGTGTGTAGCTTGAGACGTCAGCCTGGTTCGATGCGGATGCGAATCGAACGGGCGGAGGAATTTGTTATGGAAACGAGATTATTTGTGAAGCTCCTTGCTGGTGTAGCTCTAGCTACCACGGTCGCTCCGGGAGTTTTCGCGGAAGACGGGCGAAATCGAGATCAGTGGACGGCTGAGCGCCAAGCGGCAAAAGCTGAGCGCCGTGCAGAGCGGCAAGCAAATTTGGGTCTGTCTGATTTTGGTCAGGCAAATCAATTAAATGAGCGCAAAAATCGCAGATTTGACAATGCGCCAGCTCCTGTATTCCATCAGTCTAGTTTCAATCGGTCGACTGTCAACGACCGTCGGAGCCATGATGACGGCCGCGGTATCTTTGATGAGCGTCACCGCGATGCACTTAGAGATGTGCAAAGAGAGGCTCGCCGCAATGGTGAGATTGAGCAAAGAATAAACGAAGAGCGGGAACGTGAGGCGAGACGCAATGCCCGTGAAGCGGAATCGCTTAGAAGTGCTCAAGAAGCCGAGGCGAGACGCAACGCCCGCGAAGCGGAAGCTTTACGCAACGCCCGCGAAGCGGAAGCTTTACGCAATGCCCGTCAGGCGGAAGCACGTCGCGATATGAACCGATTGAATAATCGTCTGCAAGCAAATACTTTTCGCACTTTCGACCGACACAAGAATTGGACGCAACGCAAGAATTATTTGCGGGCCAATATAAAGAGACTCAATCGCTTGGCACGTCTTACCGCACAGCAGCAACAGCAATTGGATGCGCAAATGAGAGCTGCCTGGTTGGCATATCACAACAACCGCTGGACGGGTTCTTACAATTGGAACTATTATTCGGATCCGCGATTCCTCGACTATCTGAATGATTATCAGCCCTCATTGCTCGACAGAATCCTTGCTTATCTTGGCTTCTCTGGCGGGGATTACTGGGGTGGCTATTACGGTTCGGATGACTGGTATTACGAGCGGGAAGAGCTGGCTCGTAATATGAACAGAATTCATGAGCTGCGATTGATGGGCATCATCAGCCCCTGGCAAGAGCAACAGATAATGGCGCAACTGCGTGCAGAATTCCTCGCCTATCACAACTACTCATGGTACGGTCCCACTGACTGGTCAGACTTCTCCGACTACGGATTCCTCGATCATGTTTACAGGACAAGGCCGTCACTGTTGAGCACAGTGCGGACATTCATCGGCATGTAGGCACCAGCGGCGGTGTCGAGCCGTCAAGGCAATCACAGAACTTAGACGCCTCTTTTGCGACGGGCGTCTAGTTTTGCGTGAGCGCGACAGCCGGCGAAGTCTTGAATTGAAGAATCGATCCCCGTCTTTCGTGGGAATTTTACGGTTGCGTCGCCTCCCGATCGAAACTAAACTGAACTCGGCCATATCGCCCCCATTTATAAATTTGGCCAGACAGCCCGCAGAAGTGTAGGTGCCGATGCACGCTCAGCATTCTCTACTTTCGTCAGCTCATGGCATGCAGGCGGGTATGCCAATATTGCCCAATCTGAGGTCCATCAGTCTCCTGGGGCAGGGAGGCATGAGCTCGGTCTACCTGGCTGAGGACACAGCCCTCAAGCGTCATGTCGCAGTGAAGACGATGCTGGCACCTGGGCGCATGAATGCGGAGGCGCTGCAGCGCTTTCACAGAGAGGCGAAGTGCCTCGCTCGTCTAAAGCATCCCAATATTGCAGACGTATTCTCATGCGGTGTTGCCGATGATGGCAGCCCTTACATCGTGATGCAATACGTTGAGGGAAGGTCTATTGCCGAGATTTTGGAGCACGAACGCATGATTGATGCTCGGCGAGCCGTCGGCTGGTTCATCCAGATCGCAGAGGCGCTTGCTCACGCCCATTCATGCAAGATTGTGCACCGCGACTTAAAGCCGGCGAATATTCTTGTAACGAACAACTGGCATGGTGATGAACATATATATGTTGTTGACTTTGGGATAGCGAAAGATTTGGGAGGCGATTCGCCCGACACCAAATTAACTAATACAGGACACATCGTGGGAAGTCCCAAGTACATGAGCCCCGAGCAATGCCGAGGCGGGCGTATCGACCATCGCTCTGACATTTACTCCCTGGGTTGTCTGATGTATGAGTGCCTTGCGGGACGAGCGCCCTTCCGCGCTAAGAGTGCGTATGAAGTGATTGCCATGCATCTCTATGATGAGCCCGCCCCTCTTAACAACGGCGCTTCAACCGGGAGCGTGGGGCGTAAGCTGGAATCACTAATTTTGCGTTGTCTCGCTAAGTCACCGGATGAGAGGCCGCAGTTGATGCATGAGGTTGTTGAGAATCTCAAGGCTTACTTACGGAATGAATCTCAAATTGATGTTGAATTTCTCGACTGCAAGCCCAGCCCGCAATCCATCATTGCCGTTCTGCCCTGGAATGGTGACCCGGTGCTGTTGGACTCTTCAAATTCGCCCGCTTTCGATATTGGCGGTTCGACTGCAAATGAAAGCCGATCGGAAGCAGACCGTCTGCATGAAGCGGCGATGCTGGCTTTGTCTGACGGCGTGGTGCCGATGAGCAAATCCTTGCTGTATCAATACAAAAGAGGCGAATTGGTAGCTGACGAAATTGACGAGAGAAGTGAATATAGAGATGCCCTGCGTTTTGCCGAAGCATCCGCCGACATTTTGCTCGCCTCATACAATATGCCATTGAGGAGCGAAGAAATCTATCGTCGAATGATGCAATTGACGCCGGGCGATTTTGCAGAATCATCGCCGGCGCGCTGTAAGTTGTGGCTCAAGCTGGCTGATGCCTTGTTTTATCAGCGGACAAAGTATGGTGATGCTCAAACGTTGTTCGCCGCTTTCATCTATCGTTGGGAGAAGTCCGGCTTTCCTGCTGATCGCCGGTTGGCTCTCTATCAAAGCCACCTCGTAGATTGCTGTATCGCTGAGGAAAGCTTCAAGCAGGCTTACGAGCAATGCAAGAAGGCCGCAATTATGTGGCACGAATGGCAGGACGACATTAATCTGGCCATTTGCAGTTTGCGGGAGGAGTACATAAGACTCCAGCGTTCGAAGAAGGGGAATTCACGTCCCAAGGTGCAGAACGCGCTTGATGTCTTGAGCTCGCTCTCCGGCGCACAATCGAAACTCTACGCGCAGGCCCTTAGATTCGGCAGCGCGGTTTGCGCCTCCGCCGGACAAACTTTGCAAGCTGAACAATTACTCTTGCAGTCTCAGACGCTCAGTGCGGGAACGAAAACATCCGCAGTGTTGGCGTCCTGAAAGACGGCAATCTCATCAAACGAAGCCACAATTGGCGTTTTCAAGATTTTTTGACAAACGGCCACATATAGTAATGGATAATGGAAGCACTTCGCCCGTATGGGACTGTGGCTCTGAGCTTAATATGGTCGATAAGGAAATATCAAAACGACCTGATAGCGAAATCCCCGCGGATGAGAACTCCCCGGTCTCGCTCGAGGACGTCGCGGATTGGATGAGCGTCAGAGTGACAGCACAAGGCCCGGCGGACACGAGCCTTGTTGGTCAGCTGTATCTGGACGACTCCCTGCCCTCAACCCGCTCGGCCGAGGATTTTCACGTCAAAGCCGCTTCAGATCGCCTGGCGGAATCTAGCCAAAGTAACGATGGGGTGGGCAAACAGCAGCTTGGCGATGTTGTGCGCAGGTTGAAGGACGAAGGCAAAGACGCGGCTATCCTTGAAGAACTCCTGGAGTATTTCGACGCCGTTGATTCTGATCGTGACGGACTGCTGAGCAAGGGAGAAGCCAACTCAGTCATAGCCAGGCGCATTTCTGGCGATCTCAAGCTTGCTGGACTGTATCCAGAATATTCCTGGCAGAAGAACGCGGCCCAGGCAGATGCTGTTCTGGCGGCAGGAATTGGCGGTGAGTATGCCGCCAGGATGGCGGTCGACAGCTATGCCAAGCTTGATGAGTGGCAAAAGGCCAATCCTGAAGCCACTCCTGATATGTGGCAGTATGCTATCGGTCCCTTGTTTCTCGGTAAAACACTCAGAGAGAGATTGGATGCTGGACTGAACGTCGAGCAAATGAAAGAATTGCGAGAGTTTATCGACTTCTATGGCAACGATAGAGGTTATGGGCGGGCGCCTTACTATCAAAATGCGATACCGGATCTGCTTGCTGAGGCAATTGACCTCGAGTCCAATTCACCCAAAACTGTCGACAAGAACGGCGATGGAAAGATCGATACTCGCGAGATGCTTGTCTGGAGCGCAGAATACAAGAAGGGCATAAAGCTCGATCACTTGGACCAGGCCGCCTGTACCAGCCTCGGGTTTGCTATTGCTGATTCGGTTCCCAATCCTGAGTGGCCTTTCTTCGAAGACCTTGGCTGGGCACAAATGGGTGCCTTCGAAAGCGCAGACAAGGACGGCGATAAGATCATCAATCCGAATGAGATGAATGCATACTTCAAATCGGAGGTATGGCGCAAATTCGACTTCCGGGAAAGCTGCTTTCAGCATTCCGCCAAACCGGATGCGGTCAGTCTCGCGGATGTGCACTGGGCCTTCGAAAGTGCTGATTGTTTTGCATTGGCGGATGTAGGTGGTCGTGAATCAGCGCAGCTGGTGGCGGATGCGTTGAAAGGGATAGAGCGCAATTGGTCGAAGTACGCGTCACAAGGCGGTGGATCAGTGAAAGGTGAGCTTAGTGTCGAGCAATATGCAAACGCTCTTGCGACCGAAAGCTCGGCGGCCTTGCTTGAACGGCTCAGTCAGGGAGTTTCAGTGGAGAATCTCAAAGACTACGCTGATATCATTGCCGGACTGAAGGCACAGTTCAACATAACTGATGAGGGATTCTCCAGGCTGGTCAAGACTGTGACATCTGTCGCCAGGCGACCGGAACGATATGATACCAATGGCGATGGGCGGATATCAGCTGAAGAGCTCTGGCAAAAGCCTGGCCCGCCTTCTTAACTCTATGTTCTTAAGGACGCAGAAACGAAAGGATCGGTTCGCTATGTGACCATTCCTATTACAGGTGATGCTGGCCGCTTGTGCCTGCTTCCTGAAGGCACTCACGATCTCTTCACCTTGGGCTGTCAGCATTTGAGCATTGGCTGAGGGCCATAAAAACCTGAGAAGTATGGAGGATAAGATCATGGACACAATGAGAGTACAGCACAATGACGGTCAATTGGACGAATTTAGAATCAAGGACTTGTCTGTCGCCAAAACGATCTCCTTGCAAGAAGCGGAAGAAGTGCGAGGCGGGGTGCAGGCCGTCGAGCGCCGCCACACACCTAGTGTGGAATCTGAGATCGGTGTTCTGAACACTATTCCATAGCACCTGTGCCAGGGATTGCTCGGATGTCAAAATGAGCGCAAGAAGAGTCTTGTCTATGGTGGCGGCGCCTTCAGCTCCGGCTGAATGACGCCCTGACCAGCAAGTCCATAACGTATAATTCCTTCGGAAGTTACCCATCCAGGTGATCCTGGTGAGCCCTTCATGAAACGATTCAGTCCCAGAAGCCATACATTTCTTCGTTATGCCGAGCAGGTCGCCGGAGTTCTTGCTCATCCGCTCGAGGTCATGGAGAAGCGTGAGGGCACTGACAATCCTGACGGGCGCTTTTTGACACTTTGCATTCCGACTGGCGTCACCACTTACCTTATATCGAAAGGGGTGAATCTCAGCCAGGACATGGCTGCGTTTGCGGCTGATGTTCTAAACTACAAATATGCTGAGTCCGATCACTACGGGCCCATGGCTACTCTCAGTCAATTGAAGAAAGATCTGGCGAGCCAACCTGATGTTTGGTCGAAGCCGGAGATATTTTCGTGCTTTTTGCTGGCAAAATTCGACGAGGAGAACAATACCAAGCATGCAGAGGAGCTTGTCAGATTTGCCATGAACTACGCGCGAGCCCTGTTGTGCTGCGACTCCAGAGGATTGGAGCCTTACAACGACATCTTGTGGCACCTCAATAGCTATTATGCCGACGAATTGATGCTGAGCCCGCCCCACAAGCGGTTCGTTTCCCGCTTGAGTTTTTGCGCCCATGGCTATCTTGAGCTCGCCTCGATCGAGTTGCTTGCGCCTCTTACGGAGGCAGTCAGAGAAGATCCCAATCTGTCAGCCCAATACGGCAGTGGCGATGGGCTGCTGGCGCGGGCGCTAATCTCCTTCGCCTGCCAGGTCGTTGGGCTGCACCGCAATGTCAGTGATGTGCATATTGCCGCACTGCGCGAAATCATGATCTATTTTCGCATGGTGGCAGCGCAAGAAACCATAGAAAGTTTGCGGTCGAAACTGCTCAACTGGCTGAAAACAGCGGACACGACTGCCAAGCCGGTGCTTATCGATGTGCTCCAGAAGTACGATCAGCTGCACGGAACGGCGGTGGCCGATATAGCGAGGCAACTGCATGCGGATATTGCTGACCTGCTCGTGAAGCTGACCGACTCTGTGCCCCCGGAGGTACAAAAGTGGCTTGATGCCTTCACTCAGGAGATGTGCGGAGCTGTGCGCGCAACAAATAAAGCGGCTATTCCGGCGCCAGCACCAAATATGACACCGGCAGAGCCGCCTGCAAACTCTGCCTCATCGGGAACCGTATATGATGCTAGCGCGGAGTCGGGGCTCAACAGCGAAGAAGAGCTTGCCAAGGCACTGGGAGAGCTTGATTCATTGATCGGGCTGAATCAGGTCAAGACAGACGTCAGAGATCTGATTAACTTCCTGAAAATCCAGAAGATGAGAAAGGAAAAGGGCCTGCCCATAGCACCTATGTCCAGGCATCTCGTATTCTCCGGCAATCCGGGAACGGGAAAGACCACTGTTGCCAGAATCCTGGCCGGCATCTATAAGGCGCTTGGCGCCCTCGAGAAAGGACATCTTGTTGAAGCTGACCGTTCCAAGCTGGTTGCTCAGTATGTAGGCGCCACTGCAATCAACGTGAAGGAAGTCGTCGAAAGCGCAATGGATGGAGTCTTGTTTATCGACGAAGCCTATACGCTCGTAAGTGATGAAAGGGACTCGTTCGGTCAGGAAGCCGTGGACACCCTTCTAAAGCTCATGGAAGACAACAGAGATCGTCTGATTGTCATTGTGGCGGGCTATACGGAGCAAATGAACAAATTCCTGGCCAGCAACCCCGGATTGCGTTCCAGATTCAACAAGTATTTGAATTTTGAGGATTACAATCCCGAGCAACTGATGCAGATTCTCGATGTAAAGTGCGCAAGCCTGGGCTTTCATCTTGCGCCCGAGGCACGACCAAAGGTGATGGAGCTTATCTCGACAATTCACAAAAACAGGGATGAGAATTTCGGCAACGCGCGTGAAGCAAGAAACATATTCGAGAAAATAATCACCAATCAGGCCAATCGTCTGGCGAGCCTGACCTCGATTGAGGACGACATGCTGACGGAGATTCGGGCGGAGGACGTGCCGCAATTTGTCTCCCCATGATTTGGCGGCAGAAGTTTTTCCCTGCGGCGGTTTGAGAATATTTGCATGATGCCCTGAAGTGATGCGTGTGCTGATCTTTCTCACCATTTGCGGCGGCTGTAAGAGCAATCAGCGGTGGCTGAGCGCGAAGTAGCCTCCGGCGCTCAAAGCCGCCACAACCAGGACCACAGCCGCTATCCGTATAATCTTTTTCTTTCTCCTCTCCGCAAGCACCGCCGCTATCTGCATTTGCACTCTTCGCGGGAAGACCTCCAGGCGCTCTTTGAGCTTCGGTACAGAGTCGAAGCGATCGCCGGGATCTTTCTCCAGGCATTTCTCGACGACCTCTTCCAAATCTGATGGTCTTTTGCTGTCAAAATTGAGATGCGATATCTTAGGCGGCAGCTTCAGCGCATGCATGTTTTTGATATCAAGCACAGTACCATCCTTAAAAGGCGGTCTGCCCGTCAGAAGAGCGTATCCGACGCATCCCAGCGAATAAACCTCGGACTTCTCGTTGTATTCCAGTCCTCGCGCTTCGTCGGCAGACATGTATATGGCATCGCATGTCTCCGTCACCTGCTCACTCAGCTTGACTTTAGGCAAAGCAAAATCAGTGATGGAGACTGACGGTTCGGAATTCGTATCATCGAGGAAGATGATATTTGCCGGTCTGATATCTCTGTGCAGCACACTCTGCTTTTGCGCATAAAGAAGCCCTTCGCAAACGCTTATCAGTATTTTTACAGCCACATCATGACTGGGAATGCCATACATTGCCAGACACTGCTCGAGATTGAAACCGTCTTTGTATTCAGTCACCAAATATGGTGTGGTGCCTTTGTGGATGCCAAAATCGAGAACCTTGGCAATGCTCGTATGAGTCAGTTGCTTGTTTTTTCGCGCCTCACTCTCAAAAGTGGAGTGCATGGATAAAGCGATCCTCTTGAAGCACTTTACGGCGACCTTTGTTCCTCGCTGTCTGTCTCTTGCGAGAATGACATTTGCTCGCGCCCCGTCTCCCAGAATGCCGATGGGCGTGAATTTCTCCAATGGAAAGCTCTCTTGCGACATTCCTACCAATGCCAGATCGAGCGTCACGGCATCGCTTTCGTTCTGTTTTATGTATGTTGGCACCTTCTGGGGATTTGATTGCTCGCAGGAACAAAGTCCGGGCCATTGCACTCTGCCGGCGGCGCCAATCGGCACTCGCCTTTTGCAATTGGCACACACATCAATTGAAAACTGGACATTCGGCGTGTAAGGGCGATCGCATCTGCAAACGGTTATCCATTGCGTCTGCGGTTGCGAGCCGGGCTCAGCTTTAGTCCGGAAACACTTTTGACAACTTTCTGGATGTGCGTTCTCCATTTCGAGAATTATACCGACAATCCCATACCGCTTGGAGCCGGGAGAGACCTTCCATTGACCGGAGCACCGTCGGATGATGCGAGAATGCGCTCTTGCAGCTTAATCTCAAAGGCCCTTCTTTCCCGAGAGACCTTCCATTGACCGGAGCGCCGCCGGATGATGCGAGAATGCGCTCTTGCAGCTTAATCTCAAAGGCCCTTCTTCCTCGCCTGCCGTTCAAGCTTGCGCACGAAAAGATACAGCCCGCCGTTGCCTGCGAACAAAAGCCCCGAAAAAATTGCCCCGGGAATTGCACTGTCGCGATCG
>DATNRC010000657.1:0-11506 GCA_036703705.1 Candidatus Obscuribacterales bacterium | reverse complement strand
CCATCTGGCAAAGAAACCGCTCACGAGCCCGAAACGGCGAAGTAATCGCACAACAACACTTCTTCGCCCCGCCAATCACTTGACATTATTCCCCTATGTCGCTTGACGGAGCCAGAGGCAAACGGTTAGCATGAAGGAGTTCGAAGATGCTTTTCGCATATGCGCCCATAGCTCAGCTGGATAGAGTGCATGGCTTCGAACCATGAGGTCGTAGGTTCGAGTCCTACTGGGCGCGCTTAGTAATATTGATCTGCCCCCGTTCGTAAGGCCGAACGAAAGGTGGCGACAAGCTACGGATCAACTGCCGGTCTGCCCTCTTCCTTGCGGCTGATGTGGAACCATCGCAGCGGTTTTGGCTCTGCGTCGCCGGTCGCGATGTCGAACTTCGCCTCGATTTGCTGCGGAGATTCGCCAGCATAGTTCGTTTCGATCGCCTTTCTGAATTCTTTCTGCGCATCGTCCACTTGTTCGGCAACGGACTTGTTCAACGGAAATTCGTCTTTGTCGACTCCTTTTGTGAATTCAATCCACTGCGGATTTCCCTTTTCATCACGGGTCACTTTCGCGCGAGGCGAACCGTTGCTTTCCACTTCGCCGAGCACCTTGTCACGATAATCGGTGTTCGGATCGCTCATCAGCCTTTCCATGTCTCTTCTCAGTTTGAGGCGATAGGGCTCTCTGCCGGCCTCTTCGCCTGTGAGAGCATCATTGGCCACGTCCCGAATCTTGCCTGCCTCACGTTCCGGATGCTCCAGCCGATCTGCGCGCAGCCCTTCAATTGCCCCTGCATGCTCTTTCTTGTATGCGTCGAATCGTCGCGAGATCTCATCGTCCAGCTCGTTTGCATTGTCATCCTGCCTCTTCGGCAACTCTTTCGCGACGCCTTGCCCGCAAAAGTCCCTGGTCTTGTCTTGCGAACTCTCCTTCACGAGATGCGATCCTGATTCGTCAAAATGGAGAGTCAAGTCAGGAAGATTGTCGTTAGGATTTGCGGTCTGCATTTTGTTGAGCTCTCGCCACGCTGAAAGTTGCCGGTCATGCGGCCAGGCCTGATAAATACAGTCAGCATTCAAGCCTTTTTTCTCTGTTTCCATCAATTGCACAGCATCTCTAGTTGCCTGATTTTCTAATGGCATCGCACTTCTCCAGCTACTAAATGAGCATGAGAAAGCCGGCGCGCCGGCGCCTGCAGTCTGTCAACAACAACCGGAGTGTAATGCCTTGCCAGTGACATTAATGTGGCAGGTTTGTGACAAATTTATGGAACTGGCTCCGTTGCTCGACTCTGCGAGGTGGCGAGCAGGGCTCAACTTAAGAAGCCTTAGTTTGCGCTGCATCGATTCTCAAAGGCAGAACAAACCAGAATGTTGAGCCCTTACCAAGAGCGCTCTCGAAGCCGATCGTCCCCTGTAGCAACTCAACAAATCGCTTTGTTATGGAGAGTCCAAGTCCGGTGCCGCCAAAAACTCGTTTGATCGAACTGTCAACCTGCCCGAACGGCTGGAAAAGTTTATGGTGATCTTTTTCGTCTATGCCAATGCCGCTGTCTTCAACGGAAAAACGCACATGGGCGATTTCTCCCTCTGTTTTGACGAGGTCTACCGCGATCCGGATACGCCCCTCAGATGTGAATTTGACAGCATTGTGGGCCAGATTCAAAAGCGCATGCCGAATTTTGAGTTCATCTCCGCTGAGCATTGGCGGAAGCCTTTTGTCAATGAAAGTCTCCAATGTCAATTTCTTCTCCCTAATGCTGGGAAGGATCGAATCTCCTACATCACGGATCATTTCAGCTATGTCCACATCGGTCATCTCGACTGAATAACCACCTGCTTCCAGCCGTGAGAAATCCAAGAGATCGCTGAGGACACGAAACAGTCGTTTTGCAGAGGCGTAAATCTGCTCGACGACGTCACGCTGATCCGCGCTCAGGCGCTCGTCGAGAGTGAGAATCTCGGCCATACCAACAAGTCCTGCCATCGGTGTGCGAATTTCGTGGCTGACATTGGCCACAAACTCGCCTTTCAGTTTTGCGTATTCAAGTGCCGCATCTTTTGCAGTCCTCAATTCGCGGTTGAGCGAAAGCAATTCCTCATTTCTTTCTGCCAGGGACCGCCGAAGTGTGACGTGCTCGGTGATATCCCGCAAGCATGCCACAGTGACAGGGATTTGATGCCAGCGCATGCTGCTGCTGCTTACGTGCATCTCGACCACCTTAATAGTATCGCCACTTCGCGCAATCTCGAGTTCCGTCTTGTTTCCTCGCACTATGGGAAAACCAAAGACCCAGCCTACGAGATCTTGCTGCCGTTTATTCAAAAGGCGCGCAGCTGCCTTGTTGCCGAACAAAATAGTTCCCCGTCGATCCAGGATCAAAATTCCATCAGAAGAAGCATCAAGAATCGGCCCGAGATCGTCGGCGCTGCGAGCAGCCTTTCCTGCATTCTTATCTGGTGGCATTCCCAGTATCATTGACTCCGTGGAATTCATTCAGGCCGACTCCTGTTCTAGCTCGAGAAACTGCGGATTACCGCTCAGCACACCCACAACTTTTCGAAATGGGCCCTTTATTCGTGCGCCCCTGTCGCTTATTTCAAGTTCTCTAATCTCCTTCTGGTGCATGGAGCCTCGCATTTTGAGAACCGTTATTCCGCGTTTCACATGACCGAGCATCTCTACATAACGAAGCAAGATGATGGTGTCCGTAATTGTCGAAATGTGGGTTTCCGTTATCGAGGCACCACCGACAAGGCTCGGCGTCGTAGCCGTGAAAAGACCAGTTATTTCCTTCGTCTTGATATATGATGTGACTGCGATTACAAACTCCCTGAAGCCTCTCGGATGTGCTGCTCTCTCCAGGGCGGACAGGCTGTCCACAGCCACACGCTGCGGCTGAAACGCCTCGATTGCTTCACGGATATCGATAAGGTGATCTTCAAGCCCGCGTACTTCAGGGTAAAGACAGATCACTTTGAGCAGTCCTTTCTCTTCGAGCTTTTCAAAATCCATCCCCCACCCCTGCGCGTTGCGAAAGAGCTGCTCCCGGCTTTCTTCGAAGGCAAACAGCAGGCATCTCTCGTTTTGCCGGGCGCCGCCGTACAAAAATTCGCTTGACAGAAGCGTTTTCCCGGTGCCGGTGGCGCCGGACACAAGAATTATCGAGTCTCTGAAAAAACCGCCTGAGCACATCTTATCCAGCGTCTCGTTGCCGGAAGTGACACGCACATTGGAAGAGCGCTGCTTGAGCTCGATTGATGACAGCGGTATCAAGGCGATGCCGTACTTCTTATTCACTGTGAACGGGCATTCACCCTTGATATGATCAGCGCCGCGCAGCTTTAAAACCTCGACTGTGCGCCGGCGTTTCTCTTGATCCATCGCATTGCGCAAAATAAGGACATTGTCCGTGACAAACTCCTCCACGCCGAAACGACTGACATCGCCGTATTCTTCCAGGCGCTCGACGGTTATCAGTGAGGTAACATCCAACTCCTTCAAGCGTTCCGTCAGACGCAAAAGCTCTCCCCGCACTATGTCGACGTCCTTGAACTGCAGGAAAATCGCAGCAAGCGTATCTATCGACGCCCTCTTTGCTTTGACTTTCCGGGCCGCATGCTCCACCCTGGCAATCAAGCCGCCAAAATCGAATTCACCGGCAAGAATCGGTTGCTCGGAGCCGCGAGGCGCAGCATCTACAAATATCCATTTGTTTTCCTTCTCCCACTGCGCAATGTCCCAACCGAAACTGCTCATATTAGTGCGAATGTCATCGGGCGCTTCCTCGAATGTCACGAAAACTCCCGGCTGGTCGAATTTGACAATCCCCTCAGCCAGAAACTGCACAGCCAAAACCGTCTTGGCACTGCCCGAGGTGCCTGCCACCAGAGTAGATCGCCTGCGGGTCAATCCGCCGTAAAGGATGGCATCAAGTCCGTCAATTCCCGTCTTCAGTCGTTCTACTGGCTCTGTCATGGCGCACTTTCCTTCCTCTTCATTGGCAAATTGAATAGAGCTCGAACTCGATCAAAGTTCGACAGATCTCCCACCAGTATTCGCACCGGCAACGGCCACTCTCTGACGAGTGTCGGCGTTGCAAGTATGCGAGCATCTTCGGCGCGCTGCGGATCCTGCAACACGTCAACCACCTCCAACGCTGCTCCTTCAAGCTCCAACAACAATAGCTTCGCATTGTCCATGGCGCGGCGCGAGCAGCAACTATCTCCACATACGTATAGTGTAAGTCTCGTGATATCTTCCTCCATCAGATTCGATTGTCGGGCAAGACCTCCTTCCCTTAAGTTTGGCCGGACCCCCGTCCAGCACGGCATCATACGCCATTGGATCAACAGCCATTATCGCCATTTTCCGGCTGCACCCATTTCTCGAGTATTCCTCGTATGTCCTGGAGCAGTGCCGGCTTTTGCAGGTAATCATCCATACCTGCAAATTTACATCTCTCCCGGTCGGAGTGAGCGGTAAGAGCAACGATTGGGGTACGCTTTCGTTGCTGATAGAGCTCCTTTTCCCGGATCAACAACGTCGCATGCTCACCATTGATGCCGGGCAGTCCTATGTCCATGAAAATCAACGCGAAACCGCCCTGAGCTTTCTCCACGGCCTCCTCTCCGGAACCTACAGCAACACTGTCGAATCCCAGCAGTTTGAGTTGCCGCTTGGTCAATTCGCGAACGACAGGATCATCTTCGACGACTAGAATCAACTTCTTTTTCATGGCTCACAATTTTTTTCGCAGAAGGGCATATCGACACATATCCTGCAGCCGCGCCCGGACTGGGCTTCCAGTGCAATCCGGCCGCCCATGAGCTCGATCAATTGTTTGCATGCGCGCAAGCTCAAGTCGCTGCCACCATAGACGCGAGAATCGAACGAACCCGACACTCCTTCAAGCAGTTTGCGCTGCTCTTCTGACACGGGCCCACTTGCAAGATTGCGGATGCTAAAGCGAACGGTATCAGCCTCACCATCTTTCAAAGAGCAACTGATGTCCACTACTCCAGTGTCCGTGCATCTCACAGCGGTGAGAGCGAGGGCCTGCAGAAGCTGCCGCAGCTTGATTTCGTCTCCGCAAAGGTATTGCGGTAATCGAGCATCGCAATGACCCGAGATGACGAGGCCTTTCCGCTCCGCATGGGCAACGATCGATTGCCGAACATCCCCCAGGACGGCTCTAATCGGGAAGCTGCGATAATCGAGAGACGGACTGACCGCCCAGGTGTCCTCGGCGTTAAGCACAGTCTCGAGCATTTGCATCAATCGCCTGCACGACTCGAAAATGTCCCTGACCATTTTGTTGTTGTCTGCGCCGAGGTCCTGCAAACTCAATATTTCAGTCAGCCCAATGACGCCGGCCATTGGTGTCCTAATTTCTTTCCGAATCGTCGACAGTAAGTGACTTCTGTCTTCAAGCGACCTTTGCAGCTCAACTACCAATTCACTTACAAGGTTCGTCTTGATTTCGCTGCGCTGCGTTGCCCGCTTCGCTTCAGTCAGATCCCTGGTCACACTGGCAAAACCCGTCACTTCACCATTGCGATCGTGAAGGGCAGTGATAGAAACCTTCGCCCAAAATGTGCTGCCGTCCTTTCTCACACGCCAGCACTCGTGCTCATCTTGCCCCTGGCTGCGAGCAATTTGCAGGTCTTTTTCCGGGAGCCCTTCCTCAACTGCATCTTTCGTATACAGCCGTGAGAAATGTGTACCGATTATCTCGCCGGCCGCATACCCTTGAATCTGCTCTGCCCCTGCATTCCAGCTGAGGATCTGCCCCGCAGGATCAAGGAGGTAAATGGCACAGTCCTTCATTGTACTGACAAGAAACTGAAAACTTGATTCCATGTTTCGGCCCGCCACCAGCTCTGGTGCTATCAGCCGCCTTCTGTTTTCTATATCCAATGCTCGTCTTGCCCCCAAGAAGTGTCCAATGATCAGATGCTAAGAGCGAAAACTTCCAGCAGGAACCACACTTAAAGCCAAAGCCATGCTGGGTTCCTTGCAGTCGTACGCTTGTCGCATGCTTTTATGGTCACCGACACCGAACGGTGGTCACTGCTTGTGACTCATGTCGCTCAATTTTGGTTCCCGTTGAGCTACGCACTATTGCAATGCTTGCTCATCCGCTCTCTCACCCGGGCGGCAGCGCCGTTTTTCAGCGCTCGTGCTCCCGATCGAGGGCGACATAAAAAAGAAGGAAACTCTATATAATGTGATCCACCTCAAGATTTGCCGGTGGCAATCACATATGCCCGGGCCGCGATTATCATTGGCACAGGACATTACGCCGAGCACCCTTGTCATTCAGCCGCAAAACGGAGGACATGCCGCACCTGAGAGGATACATCAACGGCAACAATTGAAGAAACCACTTTCGGGACGACAAAAAAGGAGCCTAATCTCATTTTCCAATGATCACACGATCTTTCACTCCTGTTTTCATCTTCGCCCTTTCCTTGATTTGTACCACCAGTGCCGGTGCAAATGAGATTCCGGAGACCGCGCAAAGGCATTTAGATGCCGGCAGATTCAAAAGCGTGATTGCTCTTGTTGACAAAGCTCGTGCGAACGGCGACAAAGATGCTGAACTTCTGGTGTTGAAAGCACGCGCTCTCAATGCCCTGAAAGATTACAAGGGGTCGCTCAAAGCAGCCGACGAAGCACTCTCGCTCGATGGCAACTCGGCGCGTGCCTGGCATGTAAGAGCGATGACGAACATCAGCCTTAATCATCACGAGCAGGCACTCAAAGAGATGGAGCGAGCAGTAAAGCTCGATCCGGACCTCACGCACGGGCACGCGGTCGTAGCGCAGCTTTTGTGCAACAAGAAAAGGTACACGAAAGCAATAGCCGAAGCGAAAATCGCGTTGAAGCAGAAGCCAGATTATGCTGACTGCGCGAACATTGTCGCATTTTGCTACGAGCAATTGAAACAGCCCGCTAGAGCCAGGGAGGCCCTTGATGCGCAGCTTAAGTTGACACCGACAGATGTTGCTACGCTCCGCCACCGCACTTTGGTGAATACTGCGCTTGCGAACTGGCGGCAAGTAATCGCCGATTGCACGCAGGTGTTGAAGACCTCCCGGCAAGACGCCATGTTATGGCATGATCGCGGACAAGCCTATTACATGCTGGGAGACCCCAAGCGAGCGATCGCCGATCTCACAAAATCCATCCAACTCAATGACAAGCTGACGCATTCATACGCCCTGCGCGCAGCAGCGCGAACAAAACTGAAGCAGTACAAAGATGCGATATTGGATGCTCTTAAAGCCCTCCGTCTTCAACCGGGATTCGCCGACGCCTACCAAATTCGCTCGGACTGCTATGCCGCGCTCTCGCAGGACAAGAAAGTCAAGGCAGCGGACATTGAAAAAATCGATCCGGCTGGCTATTGGCAGTTCAGGAGCATCGAAAGGTGGAAAGCCGGTGACGCAGAAGGTGCTCTCAAGGCGATCAACGAGGCAATAAAACTTGATCCGAAAGACCCTCACAATTACTACTTGCGCGGTCTGCTGTACGAAGAATTCATCGAGGATGCCAAAGCATTAGCCGATTACGAAAAGGCGCTTACCTTGCATCCCCGTTTCGTTGCTGCTGGTTTTCACAAAGCGCTTGTCGCAAAGGAGCTCGGCAAAAACACAGCAGCATTGGCGTCGCTGCGTAAGCTGGCTTCCATGGAAAAGGGCAATCCGTATGTGGAAATGGAATATGCAGCCTCATTGAAAGCGCTCGGCAAGTACAAGGAAGCAATTGCCCAATTGAACAAAACACTGGCTCATCATAGTCAGGAGCTTCAAGCATATGAGCTTCGCGCGCAATGTCGCGCCGCGCTAAGACAATTTGACGGGGCAATCGAAGATTGGACCACGTGCCTCACTTTCAAGAAGTCCTGGAAGTTCTTCAAACACAGAGCCGATTGCCACCGCGCTCTCAAACAATACGCCGACGCGATCAATGAGCTCACCAAAGCGATTGCACTCCAGCCCATACGAACCTCGCTTTACAGAGAACGCGCAAAACTGTATGAGGAGTCCGGCAAAGCCAGGGAGGCCGAGCAGGATCGCCACCGAGCAGCGGAACTGGAGAAGGGGATGTAATTCGCTACCGGCTCTTCGACGGCGATGTCAGCGGAGCTAACAGCTCCTTCTCTTGTTTGACTTCCTCGTCTGTTTCCAACTGCTCCGGCAACTCTTCATCGTCAAGGCGCCACGCCTTCCACATGCCGTGGCATTCTTTGTTAATTCGCCAGGTTCCCCACATTGATTTGCCGTCTTCTGAAAGCGTCCCGCGATAATAAACAGGGTCGCGCGCCTTGCTGTTGTAGATTTTGCAGAATGTGAGCTCGCCCCCGCCAAAGCTTCCAGTCAAATGAGCTTCGCCCAGGGCGCCGTCATCCAGAATGCTGCCTTCAACTGCAGCACCGGACTGAACAAACACAGCCTCGAATCCCGTAGCCTGGGAAATGTTCGAATAGTAGTAATTTCCCAGCCATGTGCCGCTAACATTGTGATCGCCGGCGCTCATGATCATCCTCCCTTTTGCTGGGTTAACTATTCCCCTATGGGGGGAACATAAATCGCAGGAGAAATGACCATGCACGAGCCAAGCATCAGCGACAGCGAGCTTAGAGAATTGATGGCGTATCACTTCAAGCAAGCGCTCCAAACGGAGCTGATTAAGGGAACTCTGCCACCACAGCTGAAGCGAGCCATAGCCGAATCTCCCGACGCTGTCGTCGAGTCGCTGGTCGACCTGCTCGCTCCCGCGACGGCAGCGCGCATGGAAGGACAAAAGGCGGCGCAACATCCACCAAAACCACTTTCAAACGAGGATCTCCGGGTGCTTTTGTTGGCATTGAGCTCGATAAAAGCCTCATACGGCAATAATGTCGATGTCGACATGGATGGCGCAGTTCTCTTCTGCAATCGCGGCCTGAAAATGCTGCGCACAGAGCGGTATGCGGATGCAAAACGGCACTTCCTGCGAGCATTGGATATCAAAGACAATCTGAAATCAGCGTGGGAAGGACTGGCAAAAGCGCAGGAAGGTCTCGGCGAAACGGAGAAGGCAGCCGAAAGCCGCAGGCGCGCAGCACAGCTCTAGCGCTCAACACTCCTCGATTCTATAGTTGTTCGCGCAGGCATCGAGCGCCGACAATGACGCGGCACTGCTCCGCAACACTCCTCGATTCTAACGCTGCCGCGCAAGCATCGGACTACCGCATGCAATGACACACCCTTCCGTCACGACTGCCGGGCGATGTCGCGGATGCGTTGCGCTGTCTCAGACATATGCCGGGCCTTATGTTCGTCTCCTCCTTTGCGCAGGCATTCCGCGTAGGGCTCTAGAACATCTGCCACATCGGAATGATTGCCACCATGAACCCTCTTCTTCGTGGCGAGCGCCTCTTCGAACATCTCTTGCGCCCTGTCAGTGTTTCCGCGAGCAGCCTCGACCGCTGCCAACCCGGAGATGATATCGGCTATCTCTGTTGCATAGAGCACCGCATATGGTTTCGCTCGCGTCATGGCTGCGTTGAAAAATTCCTCTGCCTTGTCCAGGTTGCCGCGGCTCAGTTCTATCATTCCGTTTGCAAAATTCCACTTCGAAAGGAAAATGCCTTGCAAGAAATTGGACGATTTGAATTTCACTGCTTGCTCAGCCGCCTCCTGCGCTCGCTCAAAGTCGTGCGCCTTGCACAACGTAATTGCCATATCAATGGCTACGTCGCCGCGCAAATCATCCATCGATCTGGAAATTTCTTCCATAGCACTTTGACCCTGGGCAATGGCTTGCTTGTATTGTTGCTCGGAGGCGGCGAAATCCCCCCTCGCCTCACAGACTTCTGCCCAGCGACGGTATGTTGTAAGTGCGCGCAAGTGGATGAGCATGTTTGATGATTTGGCGATTTCTTGTTCGCATCTCTGCAAAATGCGTTCCGCTTCCTTTAGCCGCATTGTGCTTGTGTAGGCCTCGGCCAGTTCAAGCTGAAGCTCAAACCAGAGGTCACTGCCGGCACCAAAATCCTTTTCGACCTCAGGCATGGCCTCTTTCAGCATCTTCTCTGCCTCTTTGAATTTGCCGTAGCTGACGAGCGCCGAGCTTGTTCCGCCAAGAGTAAGAGAAGTAATCCAGGCGGGCATTTTCATGTGAAAGATAGCAGCCACGTTCTTAGCCAACACATACGGCGCATAGCTGGCCGTGACAAATCGCGCCCCGATGGCGGCAGCTTCACATCCGACCAGCGCAACCCCAAGCAAAGCCATGGACACCGCCAATCCGGACGGTGAAAAAATGAGATAGAGCAAGAACAACGTCGCCGTTATCCACCTGTCAGTTGTAGAAGGCAGGCTGAACATCAGATAAACAAGCACGGCGCCGGCTAAAATCCAAATGCCAAAAAAGCAGATGAGCATTGCCCATGGCAAAAGGCTCGTCGAAGTCTCTGTAAGTTTTGGCTCCGATTGCACTTGATTGCCCGTCATGAATACAGACACCTGTCCTCAACCGTTCCAATTTTTCTTTCCTCGAAGCCGGCGAATCTTAACCGCAGGGCCGAGAATGAAGTGTCAGCGAGACGGTGAGCAATTCACGCACGAAAGGAACCTTACGTCTCGAGGCGCTTGAAACCTTAACCACCATTGGTTATTTCGGGCCCGAGCTGTGTCTGCTTCTAAAAGACCCGGACAAATTGGTAAGACAAGCGGCAAGAGATGCCCTGAACACCCAGCCCGCGCCGTGACATTATTCATTTCGGAGCGCCAATCACTTTTTGAGCTGTATGGCGATCGCCTCGCTTGCGCATTCTCCCCTCTAGAATGGGAGAATTGAGCGATGACCGGGAGGAACGCATGGTGAAGGCCATTGAGAAGTGGCAGGCGATAACGCAGGCGCCGCCGATTGTCGAATTTTTGTCCGGATTGTTTGACAGCGTGGGTGTCCGTGTTGTCGACACTGGCGAGGAGTTCACCTGCACTCACACAGGCGATCGAATTACGTTCGCGCCCGGGATTGATCCCGGAGTCGACTATGCAGTTGAAATCCAGTCATTGCAAATCGATCGCCTTTCCTCGAATGCCAAATCGGGCGCCTTCGATGAAGCTGAAAAATACCGGATCATAAGCACCCTTTTCACTCCCGCCACAAAAGCGTCATTGAAAAATCCCATCTTCTCCAACCGAATCGTTCGCCGCCTGGCCGGTGCCGAGGACTTGATACACGTCTACTTGCAGTCGCCTGTAAAGGAAGAGCAGGACGTGACTCATACTCTCATCTTTGCGCGCGGGCAGTGGCTAGTCTTTCCCGGATTGCACGGAAAGCCCGGCCGCGTCTACCGTTTGACGATGGAACAGGCTCGGGCATACCAGCGTCAGGCGCTGGCGGCCATGACAGCGAAACGCTGGCTGGACCTGCTGAACTTCACGAGCTGGTACAAGGAGTGGCGCAAGGGGGTGTCGGCAAGGGCGTGAGGGAGGCAAAGATGTGGCATAAG
>DATNRC010000656.1:0-2200 GCA_036703705.1 Candidatus Obscuribacterales bacterium | reverse complement strand
CGAAGGTCGGCAAAGACAAGGGAGCGAAGAAGCAAAAGGACGCTCAGGCGGATGCCACCAGCAGCGATACTGCACCGGAGGAAGGGGCGGACAAGACTGCCGGCGATGGAGCATCCGGCAGCGCGGCATCAGCTTCCTCTTCAAAAGCGGGAAAAGACAAGAGCGAAGGCGCGGCCAAGAGCGGTGAGAAGCAGCAAGCTCCCGAAAAGATTATCACCGACTCCGACAGGCAGGAATTCAACCGCAACACCGGCAAATTCGAGGCCTTCGGCCATGTGCGCGTGAAGCACGGCGATATTGTCGTCAATTCCAACAAATTGCAGCTTGTCTACGGCACGGACAACAAGCCGGAATCGGCGGTGTTTACCGGCAAGGTCGTCGCTACGCAGCAGCAAAACCGTACCGAAGCCGACATGATTACCTATTTCCTTTCGACGAAGCGAATACAGGCGACAGGCAATGTGAGGTCAAAAGTGGTGCAGCAGAAAAAGGCTGACGCCACAAAAAAAGGGGGCCTGTTTTCAGGCCTTAGCGTCCCGACCAGGGGAGAAGCAAACACACAAACAGCAAGCAACAGTCAATCCGCCACCGACACGATAATCATCTGGTCTGATGCGCAGGATTACAGCGAAGGAACAGGACGGGTAGAGGCTGACGGCAACGTCAAATTGTTTTACGAAGACACCGTGGGTGTCGCACCAAAGGTGATTTTAGTGAGAAACCCGAAAGATGGGCAGGCGGAAAAGGTGGTGATGAGCGGGCGTTGCCAGATCACTCAGCCGGGCAAGCGCTGGATTGCCGACCGCATTACTTTCACCATGGCCGACAACAGAGTGCTTGCCGAAGGCAACACCAAGGCGTTCATATTGCAGAAACCGAGTCCGGGCAGAGCTCCCGAGCCTCAAAGAGACGGCTTCAAAGTTGCAGGCGAAAAGCCGACACGTCTAGGCGCTACCAAGATAGAGACAGCACAATGACAGCGGATGGGACAACGAAAACACTCGTCGTTGAAAACTTGCAGAAGACTTACGCCGGCAGGAAAGTCGTCGATGGCGTCAGCTTCTTCGTCCGCAGAGGAGAAGTTGTCGGACTGCTCGGCCGCAACGGGGCGGGCAAGACAACCTCTTTCGACATGGTCCTCGGCCTTGTCAAGCCCGAGCGCGGGCGCATCATGCTTGGCGACAAGAATCTGACCAAGCTGCCCATTCACCTGCGCGCCCGCCTGGGCATCGGTTATTTGCCTCAAGAAGCTTCCACATTCCGCAAATTGTCGGTGCGCGACAACATAAGGCTGGTTCTTGAGCTGAGCGGCGTCAGACGCTCGGAAAGAGAAAAGAGAATCGACTGGCTTCTCGAGCAATTTGGGCTTCTGCATCTTGGTGAAGTGATTGCCGTGCAGTTGTCGGGCGGTGAAAGAAGGCGTCTTGAGCTGGCGCGCTGTCTGGCCATCGAGCCTGAATTCATTTTGCTCGACGAGCCTTTTACGGGCGTTGATCCTATTTCCATCGCCGACATCCAGGGCCTTATTCGCCGCTTGCGCGACGAGTGGAATCTGGGCGTGCTTTTGACCGACCACAACCCGCGTGCCACTCTCAAAATTACCGACCGCGCCTATCTCATCGATTACGGCAAAATTCTGGTCGCCGGTTCCTCACGGGAAGTGGCTGACAGCCCCATTGCCCGCAAGCAATACCTGGGCGAGGACTTTTCACTATGATGGGCATCAAACTCCTCGATCGTTACATAGCCAATGAATTCTGGCAGCCGCTTTTATTCGGCATCGGCATCGTCACTGGTGTGTGGTTCGGCGCCGACCAGCTGAAGACGATCTTCAACTTGATCATGCGTGCCGGCGTGCCCATCAATATGGCGCTCACCATCCTCGGCCTGCACCTGCCGGAAATCATCGTCATGACGATTCCGATCGGCGTGTTGCTGGGCACGCTTCTCGTATTCAACAGACTGTCCGGCGATTCCGAAATCATCGCCATGCGCACATCCGGCGTCAGCTTCTATCGCATCATGATGGCCCCTTTGATGTTCGGCATAATCACAAGCGTTGCCAGTTTTGCCGTCAACGAAGCAGTCGTTCCCGTCGCCAACCGCACCTCGAAAAAGCTCGAGTTTCTTGCTCTTTATAAAAGCGAGCTGCCGTCAGGGCAAGCGCACTTCACTTATATGGAGCGAGGAAAGGACCTCA
>DATNRC010000655.1:0-6246 GCA_036703705.1 Candidatus Obscuribacterales bacterium | reverse complement strand
AAAGACATCGCTGCCGGCGCAGTCCTTTGCTGCGTTATTGCATCTCTTCTCCTCGGTACGCTGCTGATCGCCTCAACACCCAAGTTTCAAAACGCCTGTTTGGCCGCTGCCAATTCGCTGCGGCAAACCATTCCTCCAGCGAAGGGCTCGACCTTGATTCGTGAGCTTGCCTCTCAGCAGTCTGCACCTTAATCAATGCCGAGCGGCTTTTGCAATTGAGGATTAGCGTTTACCCTCGCACTCGCAAGCCCAGCGACAAACTTACAGCGGCAAACTTACAGTTGCGCTCAATTCTGCAATGTGGGCCGAAGCATTCACGCGCAAGAAATTGGCGTTGCTGGGGTCTGTTTGACAACCTCCATGAATGCCGCTCTGGAGAAAGAAGAGAATGCGGGTTGGACGGTGATTGAAGTGGCATTCAGCTGCGAGCGTCGACCGCATGCTTGCGGCTCAAGACGACGCTTGTTATGACACCGCCAATGAGGCAACACGTGGTCACGAACAGCGGCACTGAAAATGATCCGTATTTGATGCTGTCAAGTCTGAAAAGCTCTATCACCAGACGTCCTGCCGAATAGCCGGCAAGGTACACGGAGCTGAGCATTCCTGGACGATGGCGCAAATGTTTTGCGGCGACGAAGTACAAAAAGGCAAACAGCGTCAAATCCCAGAAAAATTCATACAAGAATGTGGGATGGAAATACTCGACGGATCTGTACGCGGCTGGCCTGTCCTGGGTGGGAATTGCCACTTTGAGAAGAGCTTCCCTGCTTAATGGTGCGCCAAAAGCCTCGCTGTTGAAGAAGTTTCCCCATCGCCAGATGGCCTGGCCTAGAGGCAAAACGGTTGCCGCCAGATCGATTAAGCTCAATAAGCTCAATTTGTAGATTTTCGTGTAGATGGAGAGAGAAAGGATTATACCCAGCATGCACCCGTGAATGCTCAACCCGCCCGAAGTGCTGGAGAAGATCTTCTCCGGATGGAGCAAGAAATAAGGCAAGCACAGCGTTACGAAATAAAGTCTTGCCCCGAGTGCGCCTCCATTAAGGGCCCAGAGCGCGGCCGACAGGACCTGCCCTTCGGCCAGTCCCCAGAGATGTGCGCGTCTTGAAGCCAAGAACGAAATGTATATGAAACCCACGAATATGCAAAGGGCATACCACTTAAACCTGAATTCGGCGTTCGTAAAGAAATACACCGCAGGTGATGCCAGCGTGAAGCTTAAATGCGTCAAGCTTCCAATCAACTCGTTTCCATACATTAACGTTAGCAGCGCCAGATATGGTATGCCCAGCCGCAATACAACACTCTTTGCGAGCGTAAAACGCTGCCCGGAGCCTGAACCGAGGCGATTAGAGCCGGATAGACCAGCCGTTTTTTTTGTGTCAACCGCTTTTGGTGCATCAGCTTGGAGTGTGGGCATGTTCTTTGCTCATTATGTTGTCGCGCCATCAGTCGAAATTGGCTTGGCATATCGTTTAATCAAGAGCAGCAAGAGTGCTGTTCCGAAAAGCAGGCAACTCTCGGTGACCACAATTGGCACCACGATGCCACTGTATGCAATACCGTCGACTCTCAGCCATTCAATCACTAATCTGCCTGCGGAATAGGACAAAATAAAAACAGCCGAGAGGACTCCGGGAAAGGTCCGAAGCTTCTTGGCCAGAACGAAATAAAAGACAGCAAACAACAGGAGATCCCAGAGAAGCTCATAGAGAAAAGCGGGATGAAAATATGAGTTTTGCGCGAAGTAAACAGGACGGTACGGAGGCGCAACAAAAAGCTTCACCAGGGCTTCTTGGCTAAGCGGCATTCCGTAGGCCTCACTATTGAAAAAATTTCCCAACCGCCAAATGCCCTGAGCAAGCGGAAGGGAGGTGACGATCATGTCGCCCAAAGAGAAGAAACTTTTGCCCTTGAATTTGCCATAGACCCATGCCGCGAAGATTGTTCCCAGCATACAGCCGTGGATGGTAAGACCGCCCAGCCACGTAGACAAAATGCGCTCTGGGTGCTGGGCAAAGTGTGGAAAGCATATTGCAACATAATACAATCGTGCGCCAATGCCGCCGCAGACTAACGCCCAGAGGGCAAAGCCCAGCGCATCGTCGGCAGTCAGGCCCCACCATCGCGCACTGCGAGTGAAGGCAAAGGAGGCGACGAAGAAGCCAATCAATATGAACAACCCGTACCATTTGAGGCTCGCGCCGCCAAGCTGAAACACATAGACGCCCGGCGATTGAAGCGTTATCGTCGAATGGAAAATTCTTCCCAGCCATTCGTTGCCATACATTAGCGTCAAAAGCGCCAAAAATGCCGGAAGCAAGAAAGCCGCCGCCACCTTCAGCTCGCGCACGATGGTGGAAGGAGCAAATTCTGAAACTGCGAGATCTTTCTTAGCGGGTTGCGCTGCCGCAAGCACGGGCATCATTGACTCCATTGGCTCAAACGAGCTAGCCGCGGATGGTCAGACGATAGTAGAAGAAAACACAAGAGCAATCCTGACAGCCAATTTAGATGGCATGTTCAAGGCTGCGGTCGCATTAAAGAAGGCTAAGAACATTTGCTGCGCATTGGAACAAGGAGAATGAAGCAAATGCTCGGACAAATGCTCGGAAGTGCCTCTTGTTATCCTTGCGCTTCAAGAATGTTCTTTCTTTATTTCTAAGAAAAAGCAATCCAGTACATTGCTAGGTAATACTTGACAGAGTCCAGAATGCAGGTGATCCAGAGCTAATGCCGACCGCATTGCAAGTCGAAGCTGTATGCGCTTCTCCGCCCGCACGGAACGGCCTTTTGGCGGCAACAGCCGGACACGTGCGTAATTTTGCGCGCGCAGAGCTAAAGGCCTGGATATTCTGTCTCGTCAGTGGTTTGCTGCTCGCTTTTGCCGCTCCAGGATTCGATCAGTGGTATCTGGCATGGTTTGGGCTGGTGCCGCTTCTGGGAGCGGTTTTCGCAAGCTCATCTCTTCCGCGAGCATTTTTTCGCGGGCTCGTCTTTGGCACTGCCTATAACATGTTGTATTTGCACTGGGTGCTCTTTGTTCACCCTGCAACCTGGGTCGGACTGGCCCATTTTGCCCCTTACCTGATGTCGGGCATCGCGTGGCTCGTCGGCTCCTTGCAGCAAGGCCTCATCATTGCCTCTTTCTCTGCAGCGCTTCGCGCTCTGCCCATTACCTGGGGCATACTGCCGGTGAGGAGTGCGGGACGCTGGCGGATTCCGGCACTAATTGCGGTGCCTCTGTTATGGATTCTGGTACTGAACAAAATTGGTAACGCCCACGACCTCCTGGGCGTCCCATGGGCGATGATCGAATATTCTCAGTACCGGCAGATCACTTTGCTGCAGGCTGCATCAATCGTGGGTGGTATTGGAATTGGTGCGCTGATTGTTCTCGTCAACATGCATGTCTTGAGCGTCGCGTCTTCGCTTTCAAGAATGCCATCGCTCAAGAGCATCGCCTATCCTTCGCTTGTCGCAGCGATGCTTAACAGCGCTGTCGTTCTTGGTCTCATGGTCGCAGCGCTCTCCTATGGGCACTCGCGGCTTCTGGAGGCGGACAAACACGGGGGCAATGAAATCTGCTCGGTATTGCAGGGCAATATAAGCTTTACCGTGCATCATGCCACGCGAGAAGCAATGATCGCCCGCTATTTCGCGCTGGCGCGGACGGCGCCTCAGTCTCTCTGCGTTTGGCCCGAATGGGCATATCCCTGCGTCTGGAGCAAGGATGGTGTTTGTCGCGAGCTCTTGCGGAAAGCAGCTGCCTTATGCAAGCAGACCTGGATCGTCGGAACTGTTGACTGTGACGAAAAAAGGCAGCTCATGAATGGCGTCGTAGCCGTCACAGATAAGGGCGAAGTGCAACCGGAAGTGTATCACAAACGCTATCTCGTGCCCTTTGGTGAGTACACTCCCTGGCTCATTAAGTATTCGCCTTTTGGCTGGTTGTTTTCCACCGGTGCGCCCGGCAATTCAGATTATCGCCCGGGGGATCGCCCTGTCGTGTTTTCAATCAGCGGCAGAAAGATAAGCCCGCTCGTCTGTTTCGAAACCATCTCACCCGAGCTGGTTGCCGAGAATGTGCGGATGGGAGCGCAACTGCTCGTCAATTGCAGCAATACAGTATGGTTTCAGTCGCCGATTATGGGTGAGCAGATGATTGCCTTTTGCGTCATGCGCGCAGCAGAAAGCCATCGCAATTTTGTTTTTGCCACCACGATCGGACCTTCCGCTTTCATCGACGCATACGGCAGAGTAAGCCGGAAAAGCAGGCGGGAAAATGCAAGCGTGCTTGTTGATTGCGTCAGTTTCGAAAGTGACATCACTCCCTTTTGCCGCTGGTTTTTCTGAGGATGTATCGTGCTTAAGCTGGTAGACCGCTACATCTTTGCTGAATTCCTGATGGCGCTGAGCGTCGGTACGCTTCTCATCGCCGGAGTTTTTGTCGGCACCGATGAATACAGGAAGATCATGAGCCTTATTTGCGACTGCGGTGTTGAGCCCAAGCTGGCGTTGACAATTTCCGCGCTCGAAATGCCGGGAATATTCGTCTGGTGCCTTCCTGCAGGGGTGATGATGGCGACACTGGTTGTGTTGTTTCGCCAATCACGTGACAGCGAATTGTTGGCGCTGCAATGTGCAGGTGTGAGCACTTTCAGATTGATGCGACCTTTTTTGTTGCTGGCGGCGGCGGCTTGCATCCTGTCCTTCACCCTTACCGAATGCATCGTTCCGCAGGCGAGATTCACGGCCACCCGGCTTCTCGTAATAGGCGCGCTTAATTGCGAGCTGCCGCGTACGAGAAATCAACTGACATTCATGGAAGCGGATGAGAGCAACAAAAAGCTGAACAAAATTGTTTTGGTCGGCAACTATTTGAGGAAGCAATTGCAGAACGTCCTTATCTTTGACTTATCCAATCCTGAAGTCGTGAAATTGATCTGGTCGCAGGCCGGGGTATGGAACAGAGGGCAGTGGAATCTCATCAACGGGCACATATACAACCTCTACAAAGAGGCGGCGGACAAACATACTTCTCACTTCGAAAGCATGGTCGTCGACGGCATTTCTAAGAGAGCACGTACTTTTGAAGGCGGCGGGCCGCTGCCGCAAGAAACATCAACTTCGGAATTGCGGCGGCAGATCAAAGCCCTGGAGGCACACAACAAGCCCGTGCCTCCAGCATTGAAGACGAATTATCTGAGGCGGTACTCACAACCTGCTGCCTGCATCCTCGTTGCCCTGGCAGCGTTTCCCCTGGCCTTGACCAGGCGGCGAAGTCGCACGGCAATTTGCCTCGTCTATGGCGGAATTTTGCTCTTTGCTTATTTCTTGTTGGCTGTAATGGCGATTCAAATGGGCGAACTGGGCATCCTGAACCCCTGGATAGCGGCCTGGATGCCGGGCGCGCTCCTTTCCTCCGTCGGACTGATCATCCTCTTTATTCGCACTCGTATACCCAATTAGAACGAAGGAGCGGCACGCCTCTCCTTCGTTGCATCAACATTGTGTGGTCCCCAACGCGGCGCTCGGCGAAATGCTTTAATGGGCGGCGGCACTTCGTTGCATCAACGTTGTTTGTTTGCTGACCGTTCTTTCACGAGGGTCGGCTAAAGGCACGATTTGTAAGTGTCATGCCTAGCTTTCGGCGGGCTTGATGTGCTTCACGCAATCGAGCATCGCCAACTCTTCGAGTTGCTCAACGGCGATTCGCCCTGTGACACATTTTTTGCCGGGCATCTGGATGAGAATCTCCAAGCCTTTCGCTTTCAAACTCTTAATCACCTCGTTAGACAGATCAGTGAGCTCGAGCGTCACATTTATCTTTCCGTCGCGAATCTGGATGCTTCCAAGCCGTGCATCCTTGCCTATGGTGCGGGCTTGTCTGAGCACCTCTTTGAGCGCGGCGTCGAGCTTGAGGGCGGAGTTTTGTTCTTTCTTCCTTTCAGCCGGCGAGGACGATTCCTCCTCCTTTATGAATTCATCGCCGCCTGTTGCCGCAGGGAGATAAGAACCATGGCCGGTGCTTGCTGCGGGACCGTTGACGGACATGGCTTTCAAGGCGGCAGCAGACACGCTGGCCGCGTAGCGGTTATATGCCTGGGCTGGCGTGGTGCCGTAGCCGCCTCCGAAGCCGACGCGGGGGCCGATCGTGCCGTTGGTAGCACCAATCAGGCCGCGAGTCCTGTATTGATTGGCGCCTGGCGAGTGCCCAAAAAGCATGCGCTCTTGCCCGAA